>JASFVZ010000091.1:0-7118 GCA_050049565.1 Chromatiaceae bacterium
AAGTCGACGTGACCCGGGGTGTCGATGATATTGATACGGTGTTCGGGATACTGCTGACCCATCCCCTTCCAGAAACAGGTCGTGGCGGCAGAGGTGATCGTGATACCACGCTCCTGCTCCTGCTCCATCCAATCCATGGTCGCAGCGCCATCGTGCACTTCGCCGATCTTGTGCGAAACGCCGGTGTAATAGAGCACACGCTCGGTCGTCGTCGTCTTACCGGCATCGATGTGCGCCATGATGCCGATATTGCGATAACGCTCAATGGGTGTGGTACGCGCCACTGCTTTATCCCGCCCCGTACTGTTAAAGAACGATTGAGCTGGTAACTACCAGCGATAATGGGAGAAGGCCTTATTCGCCTCTGCCATTCGATGGGTCTCTTCCTTTTTCTTGACCGCCGCACCTTTTTGCTCGGCCGCGTCCATCAGTTCGCCAGCCAACCGTGCCGCCATCGATTTTTCGCTGCGCTTTCGCGCCGCATCGATCAGCCAGCGCATCGCCAGTGCGTTACGGCGAATCGGCCGAACCTCGACCGGCACCTGGTAGGTGGCGCCACCGACCCGTCGTGACTTGACCTCGACGACCGGCCGGACGTTCTCGAGCGCCTGCTCCAGGGTCTCCATCGGATCCCCACCGCGCTTCGAGGTCACGGTATCCAACGCGCCGTACAGGATGCGCTCGGCGACGGCCTTCTTGCCGTCGACCATCACCATGTTGACGAACTTCGCGAGCGTCTGGCTGCCGAATTTCGGATCCGGCAGGATTTCGCGCTTGGCGGCAACTCTTCTTCTAGGCATCTTTCTTTTCTCTCGATCTACTCGCGACCGGCACGCCGGCCCCACTCAACGCCCTTGATCAGCCCTTCGGCCGTTTGGCGCCGTACTTCGAACGACCCTGGCGACGCTTCTCGACGCCGGAGGTGTCGAGACTGCCGCGCACCACGTGATAACGCACACCGGGCAGGTCCTTGACCCGGCCGCCACGAATCAGGACCACGCTGTGCTCCTGCAGGTTGTGGCCTTCACCACCGATATAGCTCGACACCTCAAAGCCATTGGTCAGACGCACGCGGGCGACTTTCCGCAGGGCCGAGTTCGGTTTCTTCGGTGTCGTGGTGTAGACCCGGGTGCAAACACCACGTTTTTGCGGACAGGCCTCGAGCGCCGGCACGTTGCTTTTCTCGATCTTGCGCCTGCGCGGCTTGCGGACCAGTTGATTAATCGTTGACATTTGCTCTTCCGTACAAGGCGCCGACCGGACGACGCGGAAAATTCGCGTAATCGACCGCCCCGGCCCGCTTAACCAAGCGCCGGACGTGGGGAACGATCACTCGAATCTCTAATCTGTTTCGCGAAGCGACTGATTTGTCGCGCTTTTTTCAGGTTGCGCCTAGGACACACCCTGAAGCGAAGGCTGCGAATTCTATGCCCCGGGTCGGCCGCTGTCAACAGCGGCCGACCACCCGGGTTACTCGCTATCGCTGGTGTTGAGGGCCTGCTTGATCGCCTCTTCGACCTCTTCCGTGGCCATCTCGACCGGCCCACCGGCAGCGAGCGCTTCCTGGCGTGCGCGCCGGCGCTCATTGTGGTGCGACAGACCGGTGCCGGCCGGGATCAGGCGACCGACGATCACGTTTTCCTTGAGCCCGTTCAGCGTATCGCGGGTACCGCGTACCGACGCCTCGGTCAACACCCGCGTGGTCTCCTGGAACGAGGCCGCGGAGATGAAGGACTCGGTAGCCAGCGATGCCTTGGTGATCCCGAGCAACAGCGGCTCGAACCGTGCAGGAAGACGCTCATCGACCTCGGCCTGCTCGTTCGCCTCGAGCAGGCGGGCGCGTTCGACCTGCTCGCCACGCAGCAGCTTGGTCTCACCGGCATCGGTGATCTCAACCTTGCGCAGCATCTGGCGGATGATGACCTCGATGTGCTTGTCGTTGATGCCGACACCTTGCAGGCGGTAGACGTCCTGGATTTCCTTGACCAGATACTCGGCCAGATCGGTCACGCCCTTCAGCCGAAGGATATCGTGCGGGTTCAACTCACCGTCGGCGATCACCTCGCCCTTCTCGACATGCTCGCCCTCGAACACATTGACATGACGCCACTTCGGGATCAGCGATTCGTTGGTCTCACCATCGGACATGGTGATCACCAGGCGCTGCTTGCCTTTGGTGTCCTTACCGAAGCTCACGGTACCGCTGGCCTCGGCGAGAATCGCCGACTCCTTCGGTTTTCTGGCCTCGAACAGGTCGGCAACCCGTGGCAGACCCCCGGTGATATCGCGGGTCTTCGAGGATTCCTGCGGGATGCGTGCCAGCACGTCACCGACGCCGACATTGGCCCCGTCGCTGACCCCGACGATTGCGCCACCGGGCAGGAAGTAGTTCGCCGGCAGGGTCGTCCCGGCGATGTTCACGTCGTTGCCCTTGTCATCGACCAGCTTGACCATCGGCCGCAGGTCCTTGCCACTGGACGGCCGCTGCTTCGGATCGAGCACCACGATCGACGAGAGACCGGTCACTTCGTCGGTGTGCTTCTGCACCGTGACGCCCTCGGCGAAGTCGATGAATCGCAGGGTGCCTGCGACCTCGGTGATGACCGGGTGTGTGTGTGGGTCCCAGTTCGCCACCATCTGCCCGCCAACCACGGCATCACCGTCGCGGACATGCAGCACGGCGCCATAGGGCAGCTTGTAACGCTCGCGCTCCCGGCCGACCTCGTCGGCGACCACGACTTCACCCGAGCGTGACACCGCCACCAGGTTGCCGTTGGCGTGTTCCACTGTCTTGATGTTGTGCAGCTTGACCGTGCCGGCGTTCTTGACCTCGATATTGTTGACCGCGGCCGACCGTGATGCGGCCCCACCGATGTGGAAGGTGCGCATGGTCAGCTGGGTACCCGGCTCTCCGATCGACTGCGCCGCAATGACGCCGACCGCCTCGCCGATGTTCACCGCATGTCCGCGCGCGAGGTCGCGACCGTAACACTGGCCACAGATCCCATGACGGGTCGCGCAGGTGATCGGCGAACGCACGTAGACCTGGTCGACGCCGGCGGCCTCGAGGGTATCGACCCATTTCTCGTCGAGCAGCGTGCCGGCCTCGCAGACCACCTCGCCCTCGTTGGTCGGATGCATCACGTCAGAGGCGGCAACCCGTCCGAGAATCCGCTCGCGCAGCGGCTCGACGACGTCGCCGCCCTCGATGATCGGCTGCATCAGCAGACCCTGCTCGGTGCCACAGTCCGGCTCCGTGATGACCATGTCCTGCGCGACATCCACGAGACGACGCGTCAGGTAACCCGAGTTCGCGGTCTTCAGTGCCGTGTCAGCGAGCCCCTTGCGGGCACCGTGCGTCGAGATGAAGTACTGGAGTACGTTCAGGCCTTCGCGGAAGTTCGCAGTGATCGGCGTCTCGATGATCGAGCCATCGGGCTTGGCCATCAGGCCACGCATCCCGGCGAGCTGCCGGATCTGCGCGGCCGAACCCCGGGCGCCCGAGTCGGCCATCATATAGATCGAGTTGAACGAATCCTGCTCCTCGACCTTGCCCTCGCGGTTCTCGACCTGCTCCTTGCCGAGCCGGCCCATCATCGCGCGCGCCACCTGGTCATTGGTGTGCGACCAGATGTCGATGACCTTGTTGTACCGCTCGCCCGTGGTCACGAGGCCGGACGCGTACTGGTCCTCGATCTCCTTCACCTCGGTTTCCGCGTCGGCGAGGATCTGCGCCTTCTCCGGCGGGATCGCCATATCGTTGACGCCGATCGAGACGCCGGCCCTAGCGGCCTGGCGGAAGCCCAGGTACATCAGCTGGTCGGCGAACACCACGGTGTCCTTCAGACCCAGACGACGGTAACAGGCGTTGACCAGGCGGGAGATGGCTTTCTTGCTCATCGCCTGGTTGACCAGATCGAACGGCAGGCCTGCCGGGACGATGTCCCAGAGCAGCGCGCGCCCGACCGTGGTGTCCTTCACCGAGACACTGACCTCATCACTGACCTCGGAGTCCAGCTCTTCGATCCGGACCTTGACGCGGGCATGCAGGTCGGCCACCCCGGCCTCATAGGCGCGACGTGCCTCGGCGATGTTGGCAAACGCCATGCCCTCGCCCTGGGCGTTGACACGTTCGCGGGTCATGTAATACAGGCCGAGCACGACGTCCTGGGTCGGGACGATCACGGGCTCGCCGTTGGCCGGCGAGAGCACGTTGTTCGACGCCATCATCAGGGTGCGCGCCTCGAGCTGCGCTTCGATCGACAGCGGCACGTGAACCGCCATCTGGTCGCCGTCGAAGTCGGCGTTGAACGCCGTGCAGACCAGCGGGTGGAGCTGGATCGCCTTGCCTTCGATCAGGACCGGCTCGAAGGCCTGGATCCCGAGCCGGTGCAGCGTCGGCGCCCGGTTGAGCATGATCGGGTGCTCGCGGATGACCTCCTCGAGGATGTCCCAGACCTCCGGCGCACCACGCTCGACCAGCTTTTTCGCAGCCTTGATGGTCGTCGCCAGCCCGCGGAACTGCAGCTTCGAGAAGATGAACGGCTTGAACAGCTCCAACGCCATCTTCTTCGGAATACCGCACTGGTGCAGCTTGAGGGTCGGACCGACCACGATGACCGAACGGCCGGAGTAGTCGACGCGCTTGCCGAGCAGGTTCTGCCGAAAACGGCCCTGCTTGCCCTTGATCATGTCGGCCAGCGATTTCAGCGGGCGCTTGTTGGTCCCGGTGATCGCCCGGCCGCGGCGGCCGTTGTCCAGCAGCGCATCGACCGACTCCTGCAGCATCCGCTTCTCGTTGCGCACGATGATGTCCGGCGCGTTGAGATCGAGCAGGCGCTTGAGACGGTTGTTGCGGTTGATGACCCGCCGGTACAGATCGTTGAGATCCGAGGTCGCAAACCGGCCGCCGTCCAGCGGCACCAGCGGGCGGAGTTCGGGCGGCAGTACCGGCAGCACGGTCAGGATCATCCATTCGGGGCGATTGCCCGAATCCTTCAACGACTCGAGCAGCTTCAACCGCTTGGCGATCTTCTTGATCTTGGTCTCGGAGTTGGTCGCCTCGACCTCTTCGCGCATGCGCACGATCTCTTTCTCGATGTCCATCGTGCGCAGCAGTTCATAGACCGCCTCGGCGCCCATGCGCGCGTCAAACTCGTCGCCGTTCTCCTCGACGGACTCGAGGTACTGCTCGTCGGTCAGCAGCTGGAAGCGCTCCAGCGGCGTCATGCCAGGATCGATCACGACGTACGATTCGAAATACAGCACCCGCTCGATGTCGCGCAGCGTCATGTCGAGCAGCAGCCCAATGCGTGAGGGCAGCGACTTCAGATACCAGATGTGGGCCACCGGGCTTGCGAGCTCGATGTGTCCCATGCGCTCACGACGTACCTTCGCCAGCGTGACCTCGACGCCGCACTTCTCGCAGACCACGCCGCGGTGCTTCAGGCGCTTGTATTTGCCGCACAGACACTCGTAGTCGCTGATCGGACCAAAGATCTTGGCGCAGAACAGCCCCTCACGCTCCGGCTTGAAGGTACGGTAGTTGATCGTCTCCGGCTTTTTGACTTCGCCGTAGGACCAGGAACGGATCATCTCCGGGGAGGCGAGACCGATACGGATCGCGTCGAACTCCTCGTTCTGACCCTGCTGCTTCAGAATCTTCAGAAGGTCTTTCATTAATCCTGCTCCAGTTCAATGTTGATGCCGAGCGAGCGAATCTCCTTCACCAGCACGTTGAAGGACTCCGGCATGCCGGGCTCCATGCGGTGGTCGCCGTCGACGATGTTCTTGTACATGCGCGTCCTGCCGTTAACGTCATCCGATTTGACCGTCAGCATCTCCTGCAGCGTGTAGGAGGCGCCATAGGCCTCGAGCGCCCAGACCTCCATCTCACCAAAGCGCTGTCCGCCGAACTGCGCCTTACCGCCGAGCGGTTGCTGGGTGACCAGGCTGTACGGACCGGTCGAGCGCGCGTGCATCTTGTCGTCGACCAGGTGGTTGAGCTTGATCATGTACATGTAGCCAACCGTGACCCGGCGCTCGAACGCCTCGCCGGTGCGCCCGTCGTAGAGCTGCATCTGACCATCCGGGCTCTCCCCGGCGAGTTCGAGCATATGCCGGATCTCGTCTTCGTTCGCACCGTCGAACACCGGCGTGGCGGTCGGAACACCGGCTCGCAGGTTGCCCGCCATCTCGTACAACTCGTCGTCGGAGAAGCTCTTGAAGTCCACTGTCTTGCCGCTGGTGTTGTAGACCTGCTCGAGGAAGTCACGCAGCTCCTTGGCCTTGACCTGGGCATCGAGCATTCGCCCGATGCGCTCGCCGACACCCTTGGCGGCAAAACCAAGATGGGTCTCGAGGATCTGACCGATGTTCATCCGTGACGGCACACCGAGCGGGTTGAGCACGATGTCGACCGGCCGCCCGTTCTCATCGAACGGCATGTCCTCGACCGGGACGATCATCGAGATGACGCCCTTGTTGCCGTGCCGGCCCGCCATCTTGTCGCCCGGCTGGATGCGGCGTTTGACCGCGACATAGACCTTGACCATCTTCAGCACGCCCGGAGCCAGGTCGTCGCCGGCGGTGAGCTTGCGCTTCTTCTCTTCGTAGCGCTGGCGGAAGTCCTCGCGCAGCTGCTCGACCTGCTTGGCAATCGCCTCGAGCTGCGCCGCGGATTCTTCGTTCTTCAACCGGATCTCGAGCCACTGGTCGCGCTCGATCTCGCCCAAGTAGGCCTTGGTCACCTTCGAGCCGGCCTTGAGCTTGTTCGGGCCGCCTTCGACGACCTTGCCGATCAGCATCTTCTCGACCCGCGCGAAGGTATCCTGTTCCATGATCCGCAGCTGGTCATTGAGGTCCTTGCGGACCATCGACAGCTCCGCCTCCTCGATCTGCAGGGCGCGGGCATCCTTCTCGACACCGTCGCGGGTGAAGACCTGCACGTCGATGACCGTACCGGCCATGCCGGACGACACCCGCAGCGAGGTGTCTTTGACGTCGGACGCCTTCTCGCCAAAGATCGCGCGCAGCAGCTTCTCTTCCGGGGTCAGCTGGGTCTCGCCTTTCGGCGTGACCTTGCCGACCAGGATGTCGCCCTCACGCACCTCGGCGCC
>JASFVZ010000004.1:0-13843 GCA_050049565.1 Chromatiaceae bacterium
CGAAGACGCGGTGATCCTGTCCAACAAGTCGATCGACGAGGGCATCGAGATCACCGCGGCGGTCGACATCCATGACATGGAGTCAGCGGAGACCGTCGATTCCCGCATCGCGCCGGCATCACCGCAGCGTGGTAAAGCGACCCATCGACCGGCCCGGGATGCGCAACCGGATTCCCTGAACGACCTGCGGGCCGAGATGCAGAATCTGCGGCGTTGGATGCAGGCGGAACTCAGCGGCCTGAGCTGGTACGACCTCGGGCAGCGGGCACCGCATTCACAGGAACTGCTCGGGCGCCTGATGACGCTGGGCCTGGCGCCCGCGCTGGCCCGCCGCCTGGCGGAGCGCGTCAGTGACATCGAAGTCCTCGACCAGGCCTGGCGCAAGGCGCTCTACCTGATGGCCGGTGAACTGCGGATCGACGATCGCGATCCGCTCGAGCGGGGTGGCGTCGTCGCCCTGGTCGGACCGACCGGGGTCGGCAAGACGACGACGATCGCAAAGATGGCGGCGCGCTTCGCCCTGCGCAACGGTCATCGCAGCGTCGCGCTGATCACCACGGACGGCTATCGGATCGGCGCGCGCGACCAGCTGCAGACCTACGGCCGCATCCTCAACGTGCCGGTCCGCACGGCCGCGTCGCGCGACGAGATGGACGAGGCCTTGAACCTGCTCAGCGACCGGCGGCTGGTCCTGATCGACACCGCCGGTATGGCCGCGGCGCACGAGCGTGTCGCCGACCAGGCCGAGACGCTGGCGGCGGCCGGCCCCGGGCTCACGACCCTGCTGACCTTGTCGGCCACGACAGAGCCGGCGGCGGTTCAGCGCGCACTGCGTCTGTTCGGCGAGTTCAAACCCGATGCCTGTGTGCTGACCAAGCTCGACGAGGCGGCGAGCCTCGGCGGCCTGTTGTCGGCACTGATCCAGGCGGATCTGCCGACGACGCTGGTAACCGACGGTCAGCGCGTCCCGGAGGACCTGCAGGTGGCACGCGCGCATCCGCTGGTCAGCCGGGCCGCCGAGCTGCTCGACGAGAACCCGGTCGAGAGCGATCCCGGCTACATGGCACTTGCCCTGGGAGGCGCCAATGCACACGCCAATGCCTGAGTCGCGGATCGATCAGGCGAGCGGTCTGCGGCGCATGGTCAGCCCTCATCCGGTCCGCGCGATCGCTGTCACCGGCGGCAAAGGCGGCGTCGGCAAGACCAACATCTCGGTCAATCTCGGGGTGGCGGCGGCCGAGCAGGGACAGCGGGTGATGCTGCTCGACGCCGACCTCGGCCTGGCGAACATCGACGTGGTGCTGGGCCTGCATCCCGACTTTGATCTGTCGCATGTGTTGCGCGGTGAGCGCAACCTCGACGAGGTCATCGTCGAGGGTCCGGCAGGCATGAAGGTGATACCCGGGGCCTCCGGTGTGCAGGCACTGGCCGAACTGAGCCCGGCCGAACATACCGGCCTGATTCGCGCCTTCAGCGAGGTCGCGGCCGAAACCGAACTGCTGATCGTCGATACCGCGGCCGGTATCTCGGACACCGTCCTGAGCTTCTCGCGTGCAGCCCACGAGATCGTCGTCGTGGTCTGTGACGAGCCGGCCTCGATCACCGACGCCTACGCGATCATCAAGTTGCTGAACCGCGACTTCGGTCATCAGCGGTTTCGCGTCCTGGTCAACATGGTGCGCTCGGCCCAGGAGGGTCGGGAGCTGTACAACAAGATGTGCCGCGTTACCGATCGTTATCTCGATGTCACCCTCGGCTTCATGGGTGCCATCCCCTTCGATGAGAGCCTGCGCAAGGCGGTTCGCGGTCAGCGTCCCGTCGTCCAGGCCTACCCGCGCAGCCGTGTTGCGCAGGTGTTTCGCAACCTGGCAAAGAAGATTCAAACATGGCCTCAGCCAGGCGGCGCCAACGGTCAGGTCCAGTTCTTCGTTGAACGCCTGATCCAGTATTCCAGCGATTACGGGGAGATAGTTTTGTGAGCAACCTCGCGACGTATGGCGAAGTACAGGCCCAGGGCTTCGACGATCTGGTGACGCGGCATGCGCCGCTGGTCAAGCGAATCGCCTATCACCTGATGAACCGGCTGCCGCCGTCGGTGCAGGCGGAGGACCTGATTCAGGCCGGCATGATCGGCCTGATCGAGGCCAGCAGGAACTACGACCCCAGCCAGGGCGCGAGTTTCGAGACCTATGCCGGCATCCGGATTCGCGGCGCGATGCTCGATGAGATCCGACGTTCCGACTGGACCCCGCGCTCGGTCCATCGCAAGGCCCGCCTGGTCGCCGATGCGATGCGCGAGATCGAGAACGCCGAGGGCCGCGATGCCCGGGACGTCGAGGTCGCCGAATCACTCGGCATGTCGATCGAGGACTATCACCAGGTACTGCAGGATGCCTCCGGTGCGCGCATCTTCAGCTACGAGGAACTCTGCGAGGTCGGCGAGGTGGTGCCGACCGAGGGCAGTATGGCGCGCCCGCGCAACCTGCTCGAAGACGGCCCGGCACGCGGGCTCGAGAAGAGCCATTTCCGCGATGCACTGGGCGATGCGATAGCCAGCCTGCCGGAACGCGAGCGACTGGTGATCGCGCTCTACTATGACGAAGAGTTGAACCTGCGCGAGATCGGCCAGGTGCTCGGCGTCAGCGAGTCGCGCGTCTGCCAGATCCACAGCCAGGCGGCCTTGCGCTTGCGCTCACGACTGACCGACTGGTTGACCGAAGACGAAATCTGACCCTCCGCGGTGGCCCGCGTTTCCCAGGTGATGCACCTTACGAGGCCGCCACCAGGCGTTCCCGTGGCGCCGCTCCGGTAAGGCCTCTCGACAGTTCCCACAGAGGTGCGGGCAGCCTGACAGGCATGGCTGTACCGGGCGCTGAAAAAAGGAAAAAACGCCCTACGGTTTTTCTGCCTTGGGCCGATACCTCGGGTGACATGGACTGAACAGAGCCAGTCGCGGGTCCCACTGCCTGACGTTCGGAGGTCGTTTTGGACAAGAACATGAAGATCCTGATCGTGGACGACTTCTCCACGATGCGCCGGATTATCAAGAATCTGCTGCGGGATCTCGGCTTCAACAACACCCAGGAAGCCGACGACGGCACGACGGCATTGCCGATGTTGCAGGGTGGCAACTTCGATTTCCTGATCACCGACTGGAACATGCCCGGTATGCAGGGGATCGATCTGCTGAAGGCAGTACGGGCCGACATGAAGCTGCAGTCGCTGCCGGTGCTGATGGTGACCGCCGAATCCAAGCGCGACCAGATCGTCGAGGCGGCCCAGGCCGGGGTCAACGGCTATGTGGTCAAGCCGTTCACCGCCGGCACGCTGGAAGAAAAGATCAACAAGATATTCGAGCGCGTTGCCGCTTGACCCCGAACGGAAGCCGGTATGGCAGAAACAGCACAGGCAGGAAATGATCGGTTGGAACTGGCGCGCGCGCTGGTCGACCACCTCGAGCGCGGCAACGACAGTGATGCGGACGCGGTGATCGCCGAGCTGGCCGGTTTCACCGAGAGTCAACTGTTCCAGGAAGTCGGTCGCCTGACCCGCGAGCTGCATGACTCGATCAACAGCTTCGTACGGGAGGCGGGCCTCGCCGACATCGCAGAACATGAGATCCCCGGCGCGACAGAACGCCTGCGCTATGTGATCAAGACCACCGAGCAGGCCGCGAACACGACGCTCGGTGCGGTCGAGGACAGCCTGCCGCTGGCCGAGTCCCTGCGCGGCGATGCACAGCATCTCTCGGAGCAGTGGCAGCGGTTCAGTACGCGCCAGCTGTCGGTCGACGATTTTCGTGATCTGAGCACCGAGCTCACCCGGTTCCTCAGTATCACCCAGTCCAACTCCGAGGCGCTGCATGACAAGCTGTCGGAGGTGCTGTTGGCGCAGGGTTACCAGGACATCACCGGGCAGGTGATCGGTAAGGTCATCGACCTGGTACAGGATGTCGAGCACAAGCTCGTGGAGCTGGTCCGGCTCTCCGGATGCCATGCGCGTGGTGCGCAGGAGTTCGAGAACGGCAAGCTGCAGAAAGGGGCACAGGGACCCGCTGTGCCGGGCGTCGACAAGGGCGACAGGGTCAATGGCCAGGATGAAGTAGACGACCTGTTGTCGAGTTTGGGGTTCTGAGCCATGGCGCTGGAAGCGGACGACGAAATCCTCCAGGACTTTCTCGTCGAGGCGTCGGAGATCGTCGAACTGCTCGGTGAACAGCTGGTCGATCTCGAGCAGCGCCCCGACGACAGTGACCTGCTCAATGCGATCTTTCGGGGATTTCACACGGTCAAGGGCGGCGCCGGTTTTCTCGCGATAACGCCGCTGGTCGACACCTGTCACCGGGCCGAGGACGTCTTCAACGTGCTGCGCCAGGGTGAGCGGACGGTCACCCCGGACCTGATGGATGCGGTGTTGCAGGCGCTCGACGTCGTCAACGCCCACATGGAAACGGTCCGTGCGGGCGAGATGCCCGAACCGCCCGACCCGGTGCTGCTCGAGCTGTTGGAGTCGCTTGCGGCACCCGAGGGCGGGGGTTCGCCCGGCGAGCCGGAGACGGTTGACGCATCGGAACCGGTGCGGGAGCCGGCACCCGAGCCGACGGCCGCCGCAGCAACCGCCGACGATCAAACAGCGCCCGGCGGCGACGCCATTACCGAGGAGGAATTCGAGGCCCTGCTCGACGAGTTGCATGGCAAGGGCCGACACGGTGGCACACCGGGCCCGGCAGCCGCCGGTGACGCCGCGGCCGTTGCATCTTCGACGGCTGTTCAGGCGGCGGCGGGCGACGAGATCTCGGAAGACGAGTTCGAGTCGTTGCTCGACGAATTGCACGGCAAGGGCAGGCATCAGGGCGTGCCCAAGGCCAAACTCGGCAAGAAAAAGCGGCCGTCGCCGAAGTCCGGCGCGACAAGGCGTGCCAAAGCCAAGGCGACAAAGGTCGCCGCCGGCGACGCAAAGCCGGCTGGCGTCGCGCCCAAGGAGGCGGCAGACCAATCCAGGCCCGCCGCTGCGGCAAAGCCGGCCGAGCCTGCCAAGACCGCGGCCAGGGCGGCGCAATGCGAGACTACCGTCCGGGTCGACACCCAGCGGCTCGACGACATCATGAACATGGTCGGTGAGCTGGTCCTGGTAAGGAACCGGCTGTCGACGCTCAAGGCGACCATGGCCGACGAGGAGTTGGCGAACGCGGTCGGCAATCTGGATGTCGTGACCGCCGACCTGCAGCTGTCGGTGATGAAGACGCGCATGCAGCCGGTCAAGAAGGTCTTTGGCCGTTTCCCGCGCGTCGTGCGTGACCTCGCGCGCAATCTCAGGAAAGAAGTGGATCTCGAGCTCAACGGCGAGGACACCGACCTCGACAAGAACCTGGTCGAGGCGTTGGCCGATCCGCTCGTGCACCTGGTCAGGAATGCAGTCGACCACGGCATAGAGGCGCCCGACGATCGAGAGCGCGTTGGCAAGTCACGGCGCGGCAAGGTGGTGCTCTCGGCCGCGCAGGAAGGTGACCATATCCTGCTGTCGATAGAGGACGACGGCAAAGGCATGGATGCCAACGTATTGCGCGACAAGGCCGTCGAGAAGGGCATGATGGATGCCGACGCCGCGGCGCGGCTGGATGACAGGGAGTGCTACAACCTGATCTTCCAGCCGGGCCTCTCGACCAAGACCGAGATCTCCGACGTGTCCGGCCGCGGCGTCGGCATGGACGTGGTCAAGACCCGTATCGCGCAGATGAATGGCTCGGTCGAGATCGACTCCGCGAAGGGCAAAGGCAGCAAGATCACCGTCAAACTGCCGTTGACGCTGGCGATCCTGCCGACCCTGATGGTTATCCTCGGTCAACAGCCGTTCGCACTGCCGTTGGCCAGCGTCGTCGAGATCTTCAATCTCGACGCCTCACGCACCAACACCGTCGACGGTCAACTGATGATCCGCGTGCGGGACCGTGCACTGCCGCTGTTCTATCTGCGTGATTGGCTGGTGCCCAAAGGCGCAGCAGACAACAGCGAGGTGCCCCCCGGCCATGTCGTCGTGGTCAATGTCGGCGGCGTACAGGTCGGCCTTGTGGTCGATTTCCTGATCGGTCAGGAAGAGGTCGTGATCAAGCCGCTCGGCGCCGTGCTGCACGGCCTTCAGGGTATGGCCGGCGCGACCATCACCGGCGATGGAAAGATCGCGCTGATCCTCGATGTGCCAGGCCTGATGCGCAAGTATGCGCGGCGTTATTGACCGGCGGAGTAGCGGAGGTGGGACCGGATCGACGCCGTCCTTATAGACATGGGTGAGAAAGTCCGGGTACTTGTTGTCGATGATTCCTCGTTCTTCCGTAACCGTATCCGGCAGGAACTCGAGCATACCGGCGAGATAACCATCGCCGGCGAGGCGGGGAACGGCCGGGAAGCGGTCAAACTCGCCACACGATTGATGCCGGACCTGATCACCATGGATGTGGCGATGCCCGAGATGGACGGCATCGCGGCAGTGCGCGAGATCATGCGCGCCAAACCGACCAACATCATCATGTTCTCGGCACTGACACGCGACGGGGCGCGCGCAACGCTCAACGCGCTGGACGCGGGCGCGGTCGACTTCCTCTCGAAGCAGGGTGGACTCGACGGGGCCGGTGGCCCCAGCCTCAGCGAACGCGTCCTGCAGATTGCCCGCAGTCAGGGTTTCAGGCATCGCCCGCAGCAGGCCGCGGCGATCAAGCCTATCGCCGAGCCTGTCCATACACCGGCCGCCAGGCCTGCGGCCGTACCGCAGGTGATCCTGATCGGTGCCTCGACCGGCGGGCCGGTTGCCATCCAACGCGTCCTCACCGCCCTGCCGTTGGAGTACCCCTGTCCACTGCTGGTCGCGGTCCATATGCCGGCGGAATTCACGGCGACCTTTGCCGAGCGGCTCGATAATGCCTGTGCGCTGACGGTGCGGCAGGCGGCCGACGGCGACCTGCTCTGGCCCGGCACCGCGCTGATCGCCCCCGGTGGGTGTCAGACGTCGCTGGAAAACCGCAACGGCCGGCTGCAGGTCAGGGTTGCCGCAGGTGGTGACCAGATCTACAGGCCGAGCGTCGACCACCTGTTCGGGTCGGCGGCACAGGCGATCGGTGGCGAGTGTCTCGCGATCGTTCTGACCGGGATGGGCGCAGATGGCACCGAGGGGGCACGTCGGCTCAAGTCGCGCGGCGCGGCGATCTGGTCCCAGGACCAGGCGACCTCGGTGGTCTATGGCATGCCCCAGGCGGTCGTCAAGGCCGGTCTCAGTGACCGTGTCATGCCCCTGGACGCATTCGGCGAGGCCCTGCACGGGGTGGTCTGAGCATGGATTACCTGAGCTTCATCGGCGTAGCGATCGCGTTCGGGGCCATCCTCGGCGGCAACTGGCTGGAAGGGGGGCACCTCGAGATGCTGGCCAATGGGCCGGCCCTGATGATCGTGCTCGGCGGCACCATCGGCGCGGTGCTGTTGCAGACGCCGCTGCAGCTGTTCATGCGCAGCATGCGGATGCTCGGCATGGTGTTTCTCCCGCCCAAGCAGCGCCTGGATGAATCGGTCGAAAAACTGGTCGAGTGGAGCAAGATCGCGCGCAAGGACGGTCTGCTCGGGCTCGAAGTCGCCGTGCAGAGTGAGCCCGACGTGTTCGTGCGCAAGGGCATGCAGCTCCTGGTCGACGGCAACGAACCGGAAGAGATCCGGCACACCCTCGAGGTGGAGCTGGACAGCCGCGAGCGCTTCGACCTGCAGGCCAGCAAGGTGTTCGAGGCGATGGGCGGCTATTCGCCGACGATCGGCATCATCGGTGCGGTCATGGGGCTGATCCACGTGATGCAGAACCTGAGCGACCCGTCGAAGCTCGGCAGCGGCATCGCGACGGCATTCGTCGCGACCATCTATGGCGTCGGGCTGGCCAATCTGTTTCTCCTGCCGATGGCCAACAAGCTCAAGGCCTACGTGCTGCAGGAGAGCCACTATCGTGAGCTGATCATCGAAGGCCTGGTCGCGATCTCCGAGGGTGAGAATCCACGCCAGATCGAGACGCGCCTGCAAGGCTTCCTGCGCTGAGGCGACCGATGGCTCGACGGCGCAAGTCCCACGAAGAACCCGAGAACCTCGAACGTTGGCTGGTCTCGTACGCGGATTTCATCACGCTGTTGTTTGCGTTCTTCGTCGTGATGTATGCCATCTCGTCGGTCAATGAAGGCAAGTACCGGGTCCTGTCGGAGACCCTGAACTCGGTGTTCATGGCCACGCCGACCGCGGACGAACCGATCCAGGTCGGTGAACGGCTGCGGGATGTCGTCAGCGAACCGGATGCGCCGCTTGCACCGCGACCGCACAGCGGGGACGGCGAGTCCAACGTGCCCTCGGCGGCGGCAGGTGAGCTGGTCGGTGCCAGCAGCGTGCGTGACGGCTCAGGCGGCGAAGGCGAGGGCGGCGACCTGCAGCATGACAGCGCCGTGACCCGGATAACCGATGAGATCCTGATCTCGATGCAGGAGTACATCGACAACGAGCTGGTCAAGGTGAACCAGGTCGGTGATCGGATCGAGATCGAGATGAAGGAGCAGATGCTGTTTCCGTCGGGGCGTGCGCGGCTGACGCGCAACGCGCTGGCACCTCTGCGCGCCCTGTCGAGGACGCTCAAGCGGATTCCCAGCCACCTGCAGATCGAGGGGCATACCGACAATGTCCCGATCGCCACCAGCACCTTCCCCTCGAACTGGGAGCTCTCGGCCGCGCGCGCGGCGAGTGTCGTGCATTTCCTCGCCCGCCAGGGTGTCGAGCCGTATCGCATGGCCGCCGTCGGTCTGGGTGAGCACCGGCCGATCGCCGAAAACGATGATGCCAAGGGGCGCGCGGCCAATCGTCGGGTCACGGTCGTGGTGCTGACCGGCCAGCGTGAAGCAGCCGCGGATACAGAGGACGAGGTGCCGTGGGCCGAGGGCCCCGCGGCGGGCAGCGGATGACCGTCTGGGCGGTCGCCAACCAGAAGGGCGGCGTCGGCAAGACGACCACGACGGTCACGCTGGCAAGTCTGTTGGCGGCCTGGGGCTTTCGCACCCTGATGATCGACATCGATCCGCACGGTTCCCTGACCAGTTACTTCGGCATGGATCCCGACAGCCTGGCCGAGAGCAGCTACAGCCTGTTCGAGGCGGCAGCGGCGCAACAGGCGCTTGATCCCCTCACCCTGGTGTGCGCGACCGGCACCGAAGGCCTGTTCCTGATCCCGGCGTCCACCGCGATGGCCAGCCTGGACCGGCAGTCGGGGCGCCTCGATGGCCTGGGGCTGGTCCTGCAGCGCGCGACGCTGCGGCTGCGGGAGGGTTTCGAGTACATCCTGATCGATTGTCCGCCGGTGTTGGGCGTCCTGCTGATCAATGCGCTGGCGGCCTGTGAACGACTGATCGCGCCGGTGCAGACCGAGTTCCTCGCGATCAAGGGGCTCGCGCGACTGCAGCATACCCTCGAGATGGTGATCAGGGCGCGCAGGTCGCCGCTCGATGTCGTTATCGTTCCGACCTTCTACGATCAGCGAACGCGTGCCTCGCGTGACAGCCTGGAGATGCTGCGGCGCGATTTCGCCGAGCACCTCTGGGATGGACTGATCCCGGTCGATACGCTGTTTCGCGAGGCCAGCCGCGCCGGCCTGCCGCCGCCGATGTTCGATCCGCGGGCGCGCGGGGTCGAGGCCTATGCCGGGCTGCTCGAGCAACTGGTACAGCGACCACCGGTGGCGTCGCGCGAGGCGATCTGATGGCGAGGCCGAACACGCGGCTGGTCGCGCATGACGTGGCACTCGGTCTGCTGCTCGAAGACCTGCTTGCCGGGGAGCCGGCCATACCACAGGGAGGCGTTGCGCCGATCCCGTCCGACCACACGGGTCCGCCCGGTCCAGGTGGCGCATCGGGCCGATTCAAAGCGCCCGCGGCTGCGCCGATACAACAGCAGGAACCGGCGGAGCCTTCGTCTCGGCCGGCGCTCCCGACCTGGGCCGGTAAACGATTCCGTGCCCTGGGGATTCGCGTCGGCGAGGTCGATTTCGCTGTGCCGCTGGTAACCCTGTACAGCGTAGCGCGGCGCGAGCACGCACCGGCGGCGCTGCCTGGCCGGCCCGCCTGGCACCTCGGCCTGATCCAATACCGCGGGCGCACGGTGGTCGTCGCCGATCTCGCCGTGCTGCTCGGAATCGATGCGGGCAGTACAGCCGGCGGCTTTCTGTTGTTGCTCGGCGAGGGGCAGGTGGCCGTGACCTGCGACCAGATCGGCGAGGCCCTGACCCTCGAGAGGCGCGATGTCCGCTGGCGGCGTTCCGCCGGTCGGGCGGAATGGGTGGTCGGTGTCGTTGCCGAGGCCCTGTGCCGGTTGCTGGATCCAACGGCACTGCAGGACAGGATCCGGCATGGTTAGTGCTTCAACACAGTCGGTTGCCCACGACGCCGGTCTTTTGACGCCGTCGGGCGCAGCGGAAACGGGAGAAACGAAGCGATGAGCAATGCGGCAGCGGAAAGTTTGGCGGGGCAGGTCATCCAGCTCGTCACGTTTCGACTCAAGGACGAGACCTACGGGATCAATGTCATGCAGGTCCAGGAGGTCCTGCGTGTCACCGAGATCGCGCCGGTCCCGGGTGCACCGGGTTACGTACTCGGCATCATCAACCTGAGGGGTAATGTCGTCACGGTGATCGATACGCGCACGCGCTTCGGTCTGCCAACGACCGATGTCGATGATGCCAGCCGCATCGTGATCATCGAGTCCGAGGAACAGGTCGTCGGTATCCTCGTCGACAGCGTCGCCGAGGTGGTCGAACTGCAGCAGTCGGAGATCGATGCGGCACCGAACATCGGTAACGAAGAGAGTGCGCGATACATCCAGGGCGTCGCAAGCCGGGATGAGGACCTGTTGATCGTCGTCGATCTCAACAAGCTGTTGACCGACCAGGATTGGTCGGAAATGGGGCTCTTCTGAGGCATCCGGCGTGGCCGACGAGATCACCCAGACACGGCAGATAGGGCAGATCCAGCCGCCGAACCGCCCACGGGATTCCGGCGCCCGCCCGCGTCCGCGCCAGCCCGAGGGCAAGCAGGGCGACGCCGGCCAGAAGCAACGGCAGCGCGGTGGTGATGGCCGCAACCGGGTAGATGAATATGCCTGAGCTCGACTGGCCATTGATGGTCGCCCTGGTCGCCGTTGTGCTCACGGTCGTTGCCTGGGTTAGTGCAGCAAGTCTCAACCGTCGGTTGGGTGTCCAGCAACGCGAAGCGGAACAGCGTTGCCAGGCGCTCGAACAGCGCCTCGAATGGCTGCAGCAGTCGATCAGTGGCCTGACGTCCGGCGCCGTTGGCATGGACCGACGGGTGCAACGCATCGAGGCACGCGGGAAGGTCCTGGCCGAACGTCAGGAGACCTACGAGAACCAACAGATCGACGAACAACCCTATGGCCAGGCCATCCGGCTGGTCCATCAAGGCGCCAGCGTGCATCGGCTGGTCGACGAACTCGCCTTGAGTGAAAGCGAAGCGGACCTGATCGTGCGACTGCACGGTCACCGCGACACCGCCTGACCTGCCAGTCGATCTGGCTCGCGACGCCCGATCGTGTTACCAATGCGCGTCCCTCAAGCCGCTGCGGTCCGGATTCCCCATGCGCAAACCTACCCTTTCACTTGTCCTGTCGATGGTGCTGCTTGGTGCAAACTCTGCAACGGCCGGCTTCGATGACCTCTTCAAGTCGGCCGGTGACTTGTTGCAACAGCCGACGCCGGACCTTTCTACGATCGGAGGCGGCCTGTCCGATACGCAGATCGATGCCGGGCTCAAAGAGGCCCTGAGCATCGCCGCCGAGCGCGCGGTGGCGTTGCTCGGCCAACCCGGTGGCTTCCTCGACGACCAGACCGTCCGGATCCCGCTGCCGGGTGCAGTCGGCAGCGCGGCGCAGGCCCTGCGAACCGCTGGACAGGGCGCCTACGTCGACGCGTTCGAGCAGACCGTCAACCAGGCCGCCGAACAGGCGATCCCGCAGACTCTCGAGATCGTCAAGCAGACCGTAAGTGACATGTCGCTGCAGGATGTGCGCGGCATACTCAACGGCGGAGACGACGCTGCGACCCGCTTCCTGCGTGAACGTGCGGGCGGATCTCTGCAATCCGCGGTGCTACCGATCGTCAGCGAAGCGACGGATGCCGCGGGGGCGACCTCGGCCTACAAGGCGCTGCAACGCCAGGCCGACGGACTGCTCGGCGGGCTGCCACTGGGTGGACTCGTCGATACCGGCGGCCTGGACCTGGACCGCTATGTGGCGGACAAGACCCTGGATGGCCTTTTCGTTAAGCTCGCGGCCGAGGAAAAGCGGATCCGAGAGGACCCGGTTGCCCGGACAACGGATCTACTGAAGACCGTTTTTACCAATTGAAAAAGCGGCTTATGAAGGTAATCTAGAAATGGATATAAGTATTGCTTAGCGCCGTGAAACCGTTTTTTCACGTCCGGCGCAGCGACCGGGTCCTGGTGATCGGGATCTCAGGGTTGGCCGACGACTGCGTCGAACGGGGAGGCGGTCGTGCACCAGGACCGGCGACGGCCTGTGTGTACCGCATGCCGCGGAGGCAATCATGCTTCGTCGGAGCACGACCGTCAGGCGGCCTGCCGGCCCGCATTGCGACGCTCACCGCTACGAAAACGGAACGGCTCGATACCGGATTGCATGCTTTGAATTGCGCCGCCGCAGGCGGCGATGGCCGGGCAGGCAGTTGCCCGGCATGGCTCGGAGGATAATGAATGGGAACCCTACTGAAGTGGCTGGTCGGGCTGGTCCTGGCCCTGGTGTTGTTGGTCGTTGCGGCAGTGATCATCCTGCCGATGGTCGTCGATCCGAACGACTACAAGCCGCAGATCATCGAGGCGGCCAAGCAGCAACTCGGCCGTGACCTGGCGATCGAAAAGGACCTGGGTCTGTCGGTGTTCCCGTGGCTCGGTATCGAGACCGGCGGGGTCCGGGTAGGCAACGCACCCGGCTTCTCCGACCAGCCGTTCGCCGAGGTCGAAACGGTTGGGCTGAAAGTGAAGCTGATGCCTTTGCTGAGCAAGCGGGTCGAGGTCGACACCCTGGTGTTGACCGGGCTGAATGTGAACCTCGAAAAGGATCAGTCTGGCAAGACCAACTGGGATGACCTGGCCGGCGCCGCACAGGACAAGCCGGCCGATGACGCGCCGGCGCAGCCAGCGCCGCCCGAAGAACCGGGCGCGCCGCTCGCGCTGAGTATCCAGGGTATCCAGATCGAGGATGCGCGCATCTCCTGGGACGATCGACAGGCCGGCCAGCAGATGGTGTTGGAGAACGTGCGCCTGGTCACCGGCACCCTGGCACCGGGTGCGGCAGTCCCGGTCGAGGCGGGCATCGTCTTTACCAGCTCCAAACCGGCGATGAGTCTCGATGCCGACATGTCGGCGACCGTCTCGACAGACGCCGACATGACGACGTTCGAGGTGGCCGGGTTGGTACTGACCCTGGACGCGAGTGGCGAGGGGCTGCCGGAAGGCGGCGCCAGCCTGACCCTGAAGGCCGATGTCGCGGCCGACACCAGGGCCGACACCCTGCAGGTCGACGGCCTCGCTATCGAAGGTCCGGCCCTGTCTGCGTCGGGTGAGGTCTCGGTGCGAGGGTTGCAGACCAACCCGGCGGCCGAAGGTCGGCTGGCCATCGCCGAGACCAACCTAAAGACCCTGGCCTCGATGTTCGCCGCACCGATCGCGACCACGGATCCGGATGCGTTGACCCGCGCCAGCGGCGACCTGACATTCAGCTATGCGGATGGCGCGCTCAAGCTCGACCCGCTGAGCATC
>JASFVZ010000092.1:0-7088 GCA_050049565.1 Chromatiaceae bacterium
TGTCGGCGATCAACGACTGCGGTCCGCGCCCGGCCCTGATCCAGATCCAGGAACAGAGCGGCGACGAGATCCTGGTCAGTGGCGACGTGCTCGGTATCCTGCGTCTGCCCTGCCATTACGACGCGATCTCCTCGCTGCTGCACAAGGCCCAGGTGTTCGACGAAGCGCAGCGTCACGGCGAGGCGCCGCGGCGGCCGCTCGAGCTGTTTAGAAGCCTGTCGGGTAACGGGCGCGCAACGCGCAAGATCAACAAGATGATCGAACAGGTGGCCGACACCGAGGCCACCGTGCTGATCCTCGGCGAATCGGGCACCGGCAAGGAGGTCGTCGCCCGTAAGCTGCACTACCACTCGAAGCGTCGCGGTCGGCCTTTCGTTCCGGTGAACTGCGGTGCGATCCCCGGCGACCTGCTCGAGAGCGAGCTGTTCGGCCACGAAAAGGGCGCCTTCACCGGCGCGATAACGGCGCGGCAGGGGCGGTTCGAACTGGCCGAGGGCGGGACCCTGTTTCTCGACGAGATCGGTGACATGAGCCTGCACATGCAGGTCAAGCTGTTACGGGTGCTGCAGGAGCGCACCTTCGAGCGGGTCGGCAGCAACAAGACCATCCACTGCAACGTCCGGATCATCGCCGCCACGCATCGCAACCTGGAACAGGCGATCAAAGAGGACGCCTTTCGGGAAGACCTCTACTACCGCCTGAACGTCTTTCCGATCGATGTCCCGCCGTTGCGCGATCGCGTCGAAGATATCCCGGTGCTGGTCAATGACCTGATCCTGCGCATCGAGCACGAGAAACGCGGTTCGGTCCGTCTCACGCCGGCCGCGGTCACGGCACTGACCCACTATCGCTGGCCGGGCAACGTCCGTGAACTGGCGAACCTGATCGAACGCCTGGCGATCCTGTATCCCTATGGCGTGGTCGATGTCGGTGATCTCCCGGAGAAATTCCGGGCCGGGATACCCGTTCCACAGATCGATCCGCATACCGATGACGAGCCGCTGCCGGTGGTCAGCATGCCGGGAGACCAACCGAACACCGTATCCAGCATGCCGCGCCTGCCGGCCGAAGGCATCGATCTCAAGGTCCACCTGGCGAATATGGAACAGAGCCTGATCCGCCAGGCACTGGAAGAGTCGAACGGGGTCGTCGCGCACGCGGCAAAGAAGCTGCGGATGCGCCGTACGACGCTCGTCGAAAAACTGCGCAAATACGGCCTGCAACGCGGCCAGGAGATGACGGGGCTTTGACGCAGGGTTTTAGTTCCTAGGCTAAATCGCTGAATATGCTCGATTAATATTCATGGCATAGCTCTTGCTGACCAGCAACCAGGGCATCCTGGACCAGGCTTGGCACAGCATGAGCGAACCGGCGATAGAGCGCGCCACCGATACACAAGGCCTTGAGCAGGCCTTTGGCCTGTTCAACGAACTCTCCTCCCAACTGACCGACGCCTATGGTCAGCTCGAAGACCGCGTTGCATCGCTGACCGCGGAACTCGCGCAGGCGCGGCAGCAGCGGCTCGCGGAACGCGTGCAGAAAGAGCACCTCGCCGACCAGCTCGAGGTGCTGCTCGAAG
This sequence comes from Chromatiaceae bacterium, assembly GCA_050049565.1. Taxonomy (GTDB): domain Bacteria; phylum Pseudomonadota; class Gammaproteobacteria; order Chromatiales; family Chromatiaceae; genus Thiosocius. Next base: position 1,580 of record JASFVZ010000092.1, read on the forward strand.
CGCTGCCGGCCGGCGTCATCCTGATCGACGTGCGCGATCGGGTCGATCGATTCAACCCGGCCGCCGAGCAACTGTTCCCGAGCCTCGCGTGGGGCCGACGCTGGCCCGAGATCTGTCAGGAGGCGGTCGAGAACATGCCGATGCCGGGCGACTGGCAATTGCTCGACGGGCGCCGGGTCAGTGTCTCGCAACGGCCGCTGATCGATCGCGGCAGGATCCTGGTGATCGTCGACATCACCGAACAACGCCAGCTGCAGGAGCGCGCCGAGCGCCAGGACCGGCTCGGCGCAATGGGTGAGATGGCCGCCCAGCTGGCGCACCAGGTACGCACCCCACTGTCGACCGCCGTTTTGTATGCCGGCCACCTTGCGAACAGCCGGCTCGACGAGACCCGGCGCCAGGCGTTTGCCGCCAAGCTCCTCGATGGTCTCCGGCATACCGAGACGCTGGTGCGCGAGATGCTCGCGTTCAGCCGTGGCGGGAATTTCAGCCGGCGGCCGGTGGCGCTGGTCGACGTGGTCGAGACCGCGCTGTCGGGTGTCGCACCGCGGCTACGCCAGCTCGATGCCATCGTCGACTGTGACGTCGAACACCTCGATGGTCGCCGGGTCATGGGCAATCTCGACGCGCTGGCCGGTGCGCTGCGCAATGTGATCGACAATGCATTGGACCATTGCGGTACCGACCCGCGGCTGCGGATCGAGGGCCGCATCGACAGCCGGGGGTTGGCCGAACTTGCGGTGCATGACAACGGGTCCGGCATCGACCCCGGGCTGCTGGCGCGCATCTTTGATCCCTTCTTCACCACGCGTGAGCGGGGCACCGGTCTCGGTCTGGCCGTCGTGCAGTCGGTGCTGCTCGAACACGACGGCAGCGTCAGCGCGGCCCGGTCTCCCGATGGCGGTGCCTGTTTCACCCTGCAGTTCCCGCCGCTGGCCGGCGTTGCTGAACTGCCCGATACCGAAAGGACGTTAGTCATATGAACCCTTCACGCATTCTGGTCGTCGAGGACGACAGTGCATTGGCGCAGGCGCTGACAGACACACTGTCACTGTCGGGCTACCAGGTCCTGCATGCGACCGACGGCGAACAGGCCCTGGCCCGGCTCGACCGTGATCCGGTCGACATGGTGTTGACCGATGTGCAGATGCGCCCGATGGACGGTCGGGCGCTGCTGCGCAATCTGCGTGCGCGATTTCACGATCTGCCGGTGTTGATCATGACCGCGTATGGCACCGTCGAGCAGGCGGTCGAGGCCATCAAGCTTGGCGCTGTCGACTACCTGGCCAAGCCGTTCGAGATCGATGAACTGCTCGACAAGGTCCAGCGATACCTGGCGCGCAACCGGGTCGAACAGGGTCAGATGATCGCCGAGGACCTGCGCACGCGCGAACTGGTCGAACTGGCCAAGCGGGTCGCCGGGAGCGATGCGACCGTCATGATCGGCGGCGAATCGGGCACCGGCAAAGAGGTCCTGGCGCGCTTCATTCACGATCGCTCGGCGCGGTCGGATGGCCCGTTTGTCGCGATCAACTGTGCGGCGATCCCGGACAATATGCTCGAGGCGGTGCTGTTCGGTTACGAGAAGGGGGCGTTCACCGGTGCCGCGAGGTCGAGTGCCGGCAAGTTCGAGCAGGCCCAGGGCGGCACGCTGCTGCTCGACGAGATCTCCGAGATGAGTCTGGCGCTGCAGGCCAAGCTGTTGCGCGTCTTGCAGGAGCGCGAGGTCGAGCGCCTCGGCGGCCGTGAGTTGATCCAACTCGACGTGCGGGTACTCGCGACCTCGAATCGGCAGCTGCGCGAAGAGGTCGCCGCCGGACGTTTTCGTGAGGACCTCTTCTACCGACTCAACGTCTTCCCGTTGATCCTGCCGGCGCTGCGTGAGCGCCCGCGCGACGTGCTGCCGCTGGCGAGATTTCTCCTCCGGCGGCACCTGCGCAGCGGCGAGGCCTTGCCGGTGTTCGAGCCGGAGGCGGAGGCGCGGCTGCTGGCGCACCGCTGGCCGGGCAATGTGCGCGAGCTCGACAACCTGGTCCAGCGCGCACTGATTCTCTGCGATGGCGCGCGGATTCGTCTCGACGACATCCACTTCGAACACCTCGACGGCGCGCCGCCGGCCGCCACCGGGCCGGCCGCTGTCACGCCTGCCGTCGATCCGTCGCCGAACCGCCTGAACAGTGATCTGCGCAACGTCGAGGAGCAGATGATCCTGGATGCCCTGCGTCAGGGTAACGGCAGCCGCAAGCAGGCAGCGGAGCGCCTGGGCATCAGCCCGCGGACGCTGCGCCACAAGCTGCAGAAGCTGCGCGAGTCGGGCGTCGCGATACCCGGCACCTGATTGGCGCGAAAACTGCAGCGACTGCGGTGCTGACAGGCGCGCGTCAAAAAACGAACACCCAGTAAAGGACGAACGACATGAGCACACCGGAGATCAACCAGGTCCTTGCCCAGATGCGGCTGGTCAAGGCGCAGGCCATTGACGGCGTCGGCCACGCCGTGCAGCAGGCACCTGAGACCGGCTTCGGCGACCTGCTGAAGCGCTCGATCGATGCGGTCAACGCGACCCAGCAGGACGCCAACGCGATGCGCACGGCGTTCGAGCAGGGCGATCAGAACCTGGATCTGGCCGAGGTCATGATCGCGATGCAGAAGTCCAGTGTCTCGTTCCAGGCGATGGTCGAGGTTCGAAACAAGCTGGTCGAGGCCTACAAGGACATCAAGAACATGCCGGTCTAGCCGGCATATTCCATCGACCGCTGAGCCTTAAGACGAGCGACCGACACCATGGCTGACGCCGCAAGCCCCAGCAATCTTCCCGCCGCGGCCGGACAGGCCGGCATGGCCACGATCACCGACAATCCATGGCTGCGCCAGATCGCGGTGATGGTCGGTATCGCAGCGAGCGTCGCGTTGGGTGTCGCGGTCGTGCTGTGGTCGCAGGCGCCGAGCTATGCCCCACTGTACGGCGACCTGGCCGAGAAGGAGGCGAGTCAGGTCATGGAGGCGCTAAAGCAGGCCGGCGTGACGTTCAAGGTCGACGAGGCCAGCGGGATGATGCTGGTGCCGGCTGCCAAGATCAAAGAGATCCGTATGCAGTTGGCCGGACAGGGGCTGCCGAACAGCACCGGTCAGGGTTTCGAGCTGCTGCAGGAAGACACCGGCTTCGGCACCAGCCAGATCATCGAGCGGGCCCGCTACCAGCAGGCCCTGCAAGGCGAGCTCGCCAGGACGATCGCGACGATCGGCGCGGTAAACAGTGCCCGGGTCCACCTGGCGATACCCAAACAATCGGTATTCGTACGCAAGCGCCAGCAGCCGTCGGCCTCGGTCGCCGTGCGCCTGCACAACGGGCGTGCCCTGGAGGACACCCAGGTCGAGGCAATCGTCCACCTGGTCGCTTCGAGTGTGCCCGAGTTGACACCCGGCCGGGTCACCGTGGTGGACCAAAAGGGCCGCCTGCTCAGCAGCGACCTGTCCAGCCGCGAGATGAAGCTCTCGTCGACGCAGTTCGAACACACCCGGCGTATCGAGTCGCACTATCAGGACCGCATCGAATCCCTCCTCGCACCGATCGTCGGGCGTGACAAGGTGCGGGCACAGGTCACTGCGGAGGTCGACTTCACGGTGACCGAGCAGACCCAGGAACGCTACAACCCCGACCAGCCGGCGCTGCGCAGCGAGCAGCTTAGCGAAGAACAGCGCTCCGGCTTGCGCGCGGGCGGGATCCCGGGCGCGCTGGCCAATCAACCGCCGGCAGCCGGCACTGCGCCCGAGCAGGCCGGCGGAGCACCCGGTCCGGCCGGCGGCGCCGCATCGCGCGACTCGACCCGGCAGTCGACCCGCAACTACGAACTGGATCGCGTGATCAGCCATACCCGGATGTCACCGGTCACGCTGCGTCGCCTGTCGGTGGCGGTCGTCGTCGACGATATCGCGACCAGTGATGCAGACGGCAATGTCAGCACCCGCGAACGCACCCCCGAGGAGATCGAGCGGCTCAGTAGCCTGGTACGCGACGCGGTCGGTTTCGACGCCCGCCGCGGCGACAGCGTGCGCGTGATGAACAGCTCCTTCCTGAGTCCCGAGCCGATCGCCGATCTGCCCGAGACGCCGATCTGGCAACAGGGCTGGTTCCTCGATCTGATCAAGCAACTCGGCGGCGGCCTGCTGGTGCTGGTGCTGATCTTCCTGGTGCTGCGGCCGACGATGAAGCGCCTGACGGCGACCCATGCAGAACTCGCCGGCGAGCCGGCAGCCGCGGCGGTCGCCGGCGGTGCCGACGCGGCCCGGGTCGAGGGACCGCTCGCCGCTGGCGGCGGGGACAACGTCCTGCTCGGTGCCGACGGTGAGCCGATCCAGCTGCCCGGCGGTGGCAAGTACGAGAACATCATGGATGCCGCGCGCCAGTTGGTCGATGAGGATCCGAAACGGGTCGCGCAGTTGGTCAAGACCTGGGTCGGGGAGGGTGCGGCCTGATGGATCCGCAGCAGGTCACCGCGCACGACGCCCAGGCGGTCAAGAACCTCTCGGGTCTCGAACGCTCGGCACTGTTGATGCTGGGTCTCGGTGAAAAGCACGCGGCCGAGATCCTCAAGCACATGGGGCCGAAGGAGGTCCAGGAAATCGGCCTGGCGATGGCCAGCCTGTCGAACGTCACCAATTCGCAGATGGAGTTGGTGATGCAGAAGTTCGTCGACGCGATCGGCGAGCAGACCTCGCTCGGTATGGGATCCGACGAGTATATCCGCAACATGCTGACCTCGGCGCTCGGCGCCGACAAGGCCGGCGGCATCATCGATCGCATCCTGCTCGGGCGGAACAGCAAGGGTCTGGAGCAGCTCAAGTGGATGGACCCCCGGGCGATCGCCGAGCTGATCCGGCTCGAGCACCCACAGATCATCGCGATCGTCCTGTCGTTCCTCGATCCCGACCAGGCGGCCGGCGTCTTGAGCCAGTTCCCCGAGCGGCTGCGTACCGATGTGATCATGCGGGTCGCGACGCTCGACGGTATCCAGCCCGCCGCGCTCCAGGAACTCGACGAAATCCTCGAAAAGCAGTTCTCGGGTGCACAGAACGTCAAGTCTTCATCGCTCGGCGGCATCAAGAAGGCGGCCGACATCCTCAACTTCGTCGACGGCTCGGTCGAGAGCCAGGTGATCGAACAGATCAACGAGAACGATGAGGAGCTGTCGCAGCAGATCCAGGACAACATGTTCGTGTTCGAGAACCTGATCGACGTCGACGACCGTGGCATGCAGACGCTGCTGCGCGAGGTGTCGTCCGATCAGCTGCTGCTGGCGCTGCGCGGCGCGCCCGAAGGGTTGCGCGAGAAGATCTTCAGCAACATGTCGTCACGTGCGGCCGAGATGCTCAAGGATGACCTCGAAGCCGCGCCGCCGGCCAAGCTCAGCGAGGTCGAGGCATCGCAGAAAGAGATCCTCACGGTCGCCCGTCGCCTGTCCGATGCCGGAGAAATCAATCTCGGCGGCAGCGGCGGCGAAGAGTTCAT
>JASFVZ010000094.1:0-7038 GCA_050049565.1 Chromatiaceae bacterium
GTTCTGTTTCTGATCAGCCCCGATTCGGTCGCGTCGGAAATCTGTGAATGGGAGATCAACGAGGCCGAGCTGGATGAAAAGCGGCTGCTGCCTGTCGTCGTTCGTGACACGCCGACCGCAGACATCCCACAGCGGCTGCAGCGTCTCAACTTCACCTTTCTCGATCGCTCGGACAGATGGGTGGTCGAATTTCCGCTGCTGTTGGCGGCGCTGAATGAGGACGTGGCATGGGTGCGCGAGCATACCCGTCTCGGCGAAATCGCCGCGCGCTGGGACAGGTCGGGGCGGCCGAATCGTGCCTTGCTGCGTGCCGCAGACCTGACCGCCGCCGAGCAATGGCGTGATGCACATCCAGTGAATGCCCCGCAGTTATCGGCGCTGCATGCGGATTTTCTGCGTCGATCGCGAGAGGTCTCGCAGCAGCGTTTGCGCGCCTGGCTCATCGGCGCGGCGGCGTTGGCGGTGTTTGCCGTCGGCCTGTCGACGTTTGCGTACTGGCAGCGAGACCTCGCCGTGCAGAGCGGCAATATTGCGGAGCGCCGCGCGGCGGAACTGGCAACCGATGTCGCGATCAGCCGCGCCGATCAAGGGGCGCTCAACGAAAGTCTGCTGATGCTGCTGGACGCCTCCACGCGTTATGCGCCGGAGCCGGTTCCCGAAAAACTGATGCTGGCAATGCGCGACGTAACCCGGCAGGCGTCACGCAGTCGCACATTCTGGTTCTCGGCACAGGCCAAGGCATATCATCTGGCGGACACCATCGTCGTTATCGACCCGACTGCTGGTTCGATCGTGCGTATCGATCCGACGAACGGCGACCGTCTTGAGGTGGCACGCCACAGCGGCTATGACATCGTGGACCTGGCCATCGCTGCCGGCGACCTCGTACTGCTCGGCAGCGATCAGCACCTCTACAAGGTCGAAATGGCGACGAAGGCCGAGACGGCGACCACGCCGGTGCGACTGGCATCCTTGCAGGTCGCCGGTGAGATCCCGGTCGACAGGTTTACGCCGACACTGCGCGCGTCCGGTCCGAGCGGCGTGGTCGGCATGCGCGTCGTTGATCGCGGAAAGGCAGCAACGGTCGAGACGGTACTGTGGCGCTACGACCTCGCGGACGGAACATTGAAGCGATTCGATTTGAGCCGCGATGCCGGGCGCCTGCTTCGGGCGAGCGATCGCACTGCGTACCTGTGGGCGAGCGGACAGCGAATGCAGGCTGTGTCGCTCGACAGCGGCGAACTGTCGGCGCTGTCTGCCGGCGAGGCGGTCAAGCAGGGGATATCGCCCTGCGGGAATCAGACCGGGAAACCATTGGCCGAACACCTGCAGGCAGTCTTTGCGACCATCAAGCCCGGTTTTCCGGGCGTGCGGTGCGCCGGGATCTACGGTGGACTCGCGTTGATGAGCCAGGAGCGTGCCTTCGCGCGCTGGGTGCGGGACGAGTACTTCCTTTTCCCGGCGGGGGCGAAGGCCGCCGAGGCGCGCCAAGAGTTTTGGTTGGAGAAGGCGATCGAGCGGCTCGGCGCCCTCGGCAGCGAGCAGCCGATTGCGTGGCATGCGGGATCCGCCGAGGGTGCGCTCATTGCAGTGTCGCACGCCGACAAGATCTTTCTGCTGGGCCTCAACAATGGCCGCTACCTGACATCGTCGCTGTATCCGGACAGCGACCTCGTCGCGCGCGAGATTGCGACGCCGGAGATCACCGACGGTGGACGATTCTACGGTGCTGACCATTTCGCATTCTCGGGCCCGGATGGCGACCGCTATCGGGTGACCGTGCTGGCGATTGCGCGAGAGAATACCGGCCCATCGTTGGTGGAGAAATCGCCGGAGCGGGCCTATTGGGGCAGCTGCGGCGTACAGCATTCGGTGCAGGGCAATACAGAGGGGGTGATCGAACGCCGATTCGCGGTCGAGCGCCAGCAGGACACTGCTCACCGCGTGCAGTTCGGCGAGCGCAGTATCGTCGTCCCGCTCGATAATGTTCGTTGTGCCAGTTTGTCGGCGCACGGCACGCGGCTGGCCGTGGTTGATGAAGGCGGGGTGTCCGTATTCGACGTGCGTGACGTGGATAACGACGCGGCACCGGCACTTCTGGGTCGTATCGATGAGCCGACGATCGCCACGGTCAGCTTCCTTGGCGTCGAGCAGCAAACGCTGCTGACCGCACACCCGTACAAGGTCACGGCATGGCGACCGTCCGCCGACGGGCGATACGTCGGCGCGACCGTGTTTCGCAGCACTCGATCGCCGTTGTTCGCGGAAGGTGCGCCGGATGGTGATCGCATGCTGGTCTGGTTGGCACTGGCGACGGCCGAGGCGACCATCGAGGTCGTGCCTGTCCCGTATAAGGACAGGATCTGGGCGAAGGACGGCCCGTTCATGCTCGTTACCCAGCCCGACTACTTTTTCGGTAAGGACGGTGCGGTGTATACACTGCGCGACCATAGGGCCGGTCGGCTGCTGCCGACGGTGTCACTTGAACAGCTGGTCACCGACGCGGTGAACGCGCTGTCGCCAAGCTGTCGTGTACCCGAGGGCGATGACTATCGTGCGTCGTCCTGCTGGCAGGTTGGCTTATAGCGGTAACCCCGGCCTGCGGCCGTCGGGTCATGCGCGCTGGGCGTGGCGGGAAACCGCCCAATAACCTTTGCGGCGTTGGGGGCGGGCAATGCGGTGATCTGCATCGACCATAATCGCGTCCTACAGGTGCGGCTTGATATTCCGGGCTGTCCTACTTGGATTTCCGTGGTGGCGCGTTCGCTGTCGCTGCGCGATTGGTCCACGGAGTTGAACCGCAGCTGCGACCCGATGGGCCTACGAATGCCCCGTCATCGGGTGGCAAAAAGCGGTCAATTGAGAACTTGCCAGTCGGCCAGCTGATTTCTGGAATCGGCCATTCGCGAAAGCCCGGGGGACGACCAAGCAGCCCACTAGGTTGCCTTCAACTAGATGGGTCAAAAAACCGGTTACCGGCTTACCATCTTGGACAGGTCGCGTCTCTTGCAGCGGTGCCTGTACCGACGGGATAGAATCCGATCAAAGCAGATTTGCAAAACCATGGCGCCGGGCGATGCCCCGATAGACGATGTCGGACACGTCCCTTATGACCTCGGCGCGTGATCGGATCCAGGTGCTGTAGTTGCTTGCTCTGTCCTGCTTTTCGATAATGCCAATCAGCGTGTAGGGGTAGCGTTTTCCATCCGGCCCCAGCACATTCAGGATACCCATGTCGGCACACAGCCGTGCGGTACTGCCGGTCTTATTCAACACGCGCGTACCCGCCGGGACCGATTCCGCGCCGGTGTAGAGCCGGTCGGGGCCTGGCAGGGACATCAGGCGTTTGATCTCCCGGGCCCCGGGGATGTTGCCTTTCCACAGGGCATACAGGAAGCGACTGTAGTCGCGGGCGGAGGCTTTGTTACGGTAGGTTTTTCCGCCTGCCGGGATGTACTCGACGATGCTCGTGGCGCGGAATATGCCGGGATAGTTTTGTTCGAGTATCCGCTGTACCGCCCGCGGACCGCCCACTTGGCGCATGACCCAGTTGGTGGAGGGATTGTTGGAGTAGTGGATCATGCGCTTCATGTGGCGACGGCTCTTGGGCCCATAGATGAGTTCCTTCTCCTCTACCCGGTGGAAAAAGGCCGCTGCGATAAAGGGTTTGATCAGACTGGCCGCCTGAAACTGGGTTTCCTCGTTGATGGTGACCAGCTTTTCGCCAGTGGTGAAATCGTATACGGACCAGCCGGTGCGCTCGTCCGCGCTGATCCGCCCCTTGCGCCGAAGGCCTTTGATGTAGGCCTCCACCGCGGCTTCCAGATCACGAACCTTACGGGACTTACTGGCCGGAGGGCGAGGCTCCTGAGGGGCGCTCACTGGTGGTTCCGGGGGGCTTACGAGCGCCTGTTGCGGCCCGGTTTTTCTGATCTGGCGATCATCGGCCACCAGGATCCAGTCCTTCGACAGCACCGGAGCAGCGGCATCTAATCCCCTCCTAGTCAGCAATCGACTGTGCACACCGGCCACCCGTGCCGCGCCGGCACTGTCACCCTGGCGTAGGTAAATGACCCCATGCAGACCACCCTTCGCCACGACCCGCAGGTCCTTGGCGACCGCGGGGCCCAGAACCCGTGCTACCTGCTCACGGTATTCCTTCACGGCTGCGGCGTCTGCGCTCCAGACGTAAGAGATGTCGTAAAGCTTTGCCGTGGTTGGCTTGGCGGATACTGGGCCGACCAGGATGGCCAACAGAACTAAGAACAGTCTGGCGGGTCGAGAGCACATTGGCAGATCCTTGCTTAGCAGAAACGCCGCGATTTGTTCCCAGTTTAAGGGATCAGAGCGCAGCTCTAAGTTAATTCGAAATGCGGCGAAGAGGAAGCCCCTGAAAGGACTCGGCTGCGACAGTGCGGAAAGCTGCTTCTATAGTCCGCCCCCCCGCTGGCCCGGACAGAGGATAAGGGCGTCGGGTAAGGACGTCGAAGCGTGCGGCCCGCGCAGCCGCGAGTCCTTAGGCGCAACGTCGAATGGCAAGCGGCGTGGCTCTTGGTTAAGCTGCCAGTAGCCGCCGCCGCTGGATGCCATGCACGTTTTCTACGACCATATCGAACTGGCTACCGAGTCCCCACTGCAAGTGATCGATATCACGGCCCGGGTCCGTGAGCGCGTCGCCGCGCAGGGGCTGTACGATGGCATGCTGACGCTGCTGTCCCGCCATACCACGGCCCGGGTGAACCTTAATGAACGCGAGGCGCAACTGCAGCGCGACATGGTGACCTTTCTCAAGCGCCTGGTCCCGAAAGACGGTGACTATCTGCACAATCTTGCGCCGGTCGATGATCGGCACAATGCACATTCCCACCTGCTCGGTCTGTTCGTCAATGCATCCGAGACCATCCCGGTGCGCGGTGGGGAACTGATGCTCGGTGAATGGCAGTCGGTGTTCTTTATCGAACTCGACGGGCCGCGGCCGAATCGTCAGGTACTGCTCCAGTATCTCGGTACCACCGGCGAAGGCGGGAACTGATGCGCGAGCAGGACAGGGCCGGCTTCTTCGTCGAGGCCACAGGCCTGGATACGGAGGCCCATCTGCTGCTCGACTACACCTTCGAGTGCAGTGGCGACCCTGACACCGCCGCCGCGCACCTATGCAGCGAGCAGTCGACCGCGCAGTGGCAGCGGGTCGGCTTCGAGGAAGACTACCGGCCGCGATTCGCCGCCAAGGTCGTCGATCTCGAGGTCACCGGCGTCCAGGCTTCGGCGAGTTGCCCGACCGAGCCGGCGCCGGTCGGACCGGTCAGTGTCTGTCGCGTTCGCATTGCCCATCCGCATGCGAACTTCGGACCGCGACTGCCGAACCTGCTGAGCGCGGTGCTCGGCGAAGGTGCCTTCTTTGCGCCCGGCGTCCCGGTCGTCAAACTCATCGATATCGTCTTTCCGGACAGCTTCCTCGCCGCCTTCGACGGACCGCAGTTCGGGCTTCGCGGGCTCCGCGAGCGCTGGGACATACACGAGCGCCCGTTCTTCTTCGGTGTGATCAAGCCCAACATCGGGCTTGCTCCCGAGCCGTTCGCGGCGCTTGCCGAAGAGGCCTGGCTGGGTGGCCTGGATATCGCGAAGGATGATGAGATGCTCGCGGACCCCGCATGGTCACCGCTGGCCGAGCGCGCCGCACTGCTGGGTGCCGCACGCACCCGGGCCGAGCGCCAAACCGGGGAGACCAAGGTCTATCTCGCCAATATCACCGACGAGGTGGACCGCCTGCTGCCGTTGCACGATATCGCCGTTGCCGCCGGGGCCGATGCCGTGATGGTCAACGCGCTGCCGGTCGGCCTCAGCGCCGTGCGTATGCTCAGGCGGCATGCCCGGGTGCCGATGGTTGCCCACTTCCCGTTCATCGCTGCTGCCAGCCGCATCCCGCAGTTCGGGGTTCATACCCGCGTCATGACCAAACTGCAGCGGCTCGCCGGTTTCGACGTGATCATCATGCCGGGCTTCGGTGAGCGCATGATGAACACCAGCGAGGAGGTACTCGCGAACATTGCGGCCTGTACTGAGCCGATGGGATCGATCCGCCCAAGCCTGCCAGTGCCGGGTGGCAGTGATTCCGCGGCAACCCTGGACTCTGTCCATCGGCGGGTCGGCAGCCATGATTTCGGCTTCGTCCCCGGCCGCGGGGTGTTCTCGCATCCGATGGGCCCACGCGGTGGCGCTGCCAGTCTGCGACAGGCATGGCAGGCCATCGCCGGCGGTGACACGCCGGCCGGGCGTGCCGGCGACTATCCCGAACTGGCCGCCGCGCTGGCGGCCTTCGGCGATTGACCGGAATCAAAAGAATCAAAAGGGTCAATCAAAAGGGTCAGTTTCGATTGATAGAGCTAGCCTAACGGAGCAACACATTGGTCATCCAGGATCAATCGAAACTGACCCTTTTGATTCGTGGCCGCTATTGCCGCCGCTCATTGCATCAGTGATTCACACTGTGCGGGCACCCGTGCCAGCTTGTTCGCCAGTCGTTGCAATGATGTCAGTTTGCGGCTTGTTTCCTGGCCTTTGCGCAGCCTTTCAGCCGCGTCTTCGCTGAACCACCACGCCAGCTCCTTGCCGCAGCCGTGAGAGGCGGGTGGGGGCGACTGGGGTTTGCACGCCGCCTGACCGGCAGGACAATGGAGACGCACATGGAAGTGGTAGTGGTGACCCCACCAGGGGCGCAGCTTGTTCAGCCAGGCGGCCTGCTCAGTGGCCTCACAGGCCGCTTTCTTAATCAATGGATGGACAAAGATGCGTGCCACCTCGGGCTGTTGGCTGACATATTCCAGCATGCTGACGTGTTTGGCCTGGAAGCGTTCGGCATCGACCGCCTGCCGGCCCTGGTCGAGCATGGAGATCGCACTCAGCTGCTCCACTTCGTGATCGGTCAGTGTCCGGTGGTTGGCGGGCGAGTCCAGCCAGAACCAGAAATCCCCGTCCAGACCGATCTGATGACTTGCATGGCCGGTGGTGGTGGGGCCGCCGCGGGCCTGGCCGAGGTCG
>JASFVZ010000095.1:0-7028 GCA_050049565.1 Chromatiaceae bacterium
AAGCACAGAACCGATGACCGCCGAGAATCTCTGTCTCTGCTCGGTGACGATAAGCTTGGCGCCTACCTTTCCGACGACAGCGAGAAATAAGAAAATCAGACCACTGACAATCAGTAAATTAGGGACAGGTGTGTCCTGAACGGCAGACCAGATACTTGCGATCTCTTCCATGCCAGTTATCTTGCCATGCCCTTACGAGCGTATGCCAACCGATGGAGTATCTGGAAGGACAAACGCGTTTTCTCCCGGCGGCAGTCCCCGCTTGCGTCGTTAGGGGCCTCCGGTCGGTAGTCGATCTGATCTTAGACGAGAGCTGGGTAGAATTTGCCGTTAGTTTAGCTTCTGAACCCGCCCAACCTGCTGTCCACCGGCGCACTTTTCAGCACTTGCCCGCGCCCAGTGCAGCCGCTACCGTTGGCGCGCCGCTGGCGTCGCAGAGCATAGTCGTGCTCATCAGATGATCCGAATTAGTCGAACAGCCCCTGCTACGGTGGCGACCGGTTCGGCGGCCGCCGGGAGGCTCCGGACTCAGCCCCTTTCGCATCCAGGTGGGTGAGGATCTTCTCGATGACGTTGGAATCCTCCACGAACCGCATCGCCTAACCGCAGGCCGGATAGGTCTCGATGTCGATCCCGAAGACCCGCTCGAGGCGTTGCGCACAGGTCATCGCGGCGCGGCGTTTGGCCGGCGTCTGCTTTTGGCAGCTGTTGAACCGGTGAGTAGAGTGACTGGCTCGCCCGCTCATGGCCGGGATCACCTGGGAGCTCCCATTTCCGGCAATTTCAGCGTAAAGCATCCTGACAGCCGGCTTATCGGCTGTCGTTAGGACCGGTATTGGCCGGCAGCACCCGAAAGCAGAACGAAGAACGCCACCTCAGTGGGTGGCGTTGTCATTTGTGCGGCGCGTCAGACTGCAGTCAACACACTGCAGCCACGGCGGCCACCCATTCGTTTCCCGTCCGGAACCCGCAAAGCAGATGGTTCACATCCGCTGATACAGGAGCAATCCGCCAGATCGAATTTCGCTCCCGCGCGATCCGCTAGGTCAATGACCCTGTCCACCTCTGATCAGGGATGTAAATCCGAAGATCGGCCGAAAGCTCACCCCCCGTCTCAGTTTTCAGCGGCCGATTATCGGGCGGGACTTCTTTGGGCTGTTGCGCGACTATAGAGATCTACATCAAAAGCTAGCTTCAATCTGAATGGCGCCGCACAGTGTTGGTGCGCACCTTGGTCGCTGGCAATGAACACATCGGTGGCCTATGCACAGCATATATTTGGGCTTGACAGGTGTTGCACTCATCGAGCAAGTGCGCCCGCAAATAGCGGCTTTCCAAACCTATTTCATTCTCCGTACCACGTGACAAGCATCATGCGATATCAACTCATTCTCGCCCTAGTGGTTAGCAGTGTACTCAGCCACGCTCTAGTGGCAGACGAGATCATCATGAAGAACGGTTCGCGCCTTGTCGGCACGCTGATCAGCGTGCAAGGCGACAAGATCAAGTTTGATACGCCGTTTGCCGGTGAGCTCTCGGTGGCAGTGGCAAATGTAGAGGCCATCTATACAGACAAGCCGATCACGGTGCTCATGGAGGATGGCCGTGTTTTGCATGACCAGCAAATAGTCGCTAGGCAGGACGTCCTGACGATGCAGGGCCCGGACAACCAAGTCACATCTTTCAAACCCAGTGACATCGCGGCGATCAACCCGGAGCCCTGGCGCATGGGTGACGGCTACAGGTGGTCTGGCAAGCTCAGTGGGGCGTTGGAGGCCGAACGAGGGAATAGTGATTCCGACGAACTGGACTTCGAAGGAGAATCGGTTTGGCGCAGCCTGGTCGACCGATACACCGTGCGTGGCTTATGGGAGCGCGATGAAACCAACAATAAAAAGATCACGGATAATTGGCGCATCCGGGGCAAGTACGATCATTTTCGCCAACATAACCCCAACGACTATTTCGGTTGGCTTTTAGCCTTTGAATCCGACGATTTCGCAGATCTCGATTTACGGACTATCACTGGGCCCTATGTGGGTCGGCAGTACTTCGATACCCATCTGCTCGATCTGGCTGGCGAAATCGGTTTGGTGTATGTCGACGAGCAGTTTATTGAAGCCGACGACGACGACTTCATCGGGAGCAGTTGGGAGTTGCGCCTGACGAGCGATTGGCTCAGCGAACATACCGAGTTTTATGTGAACCAGGATGGGATCATTAATTTCGATGACTTCGATGGCGTCCTGGTGAACACTACCATTGGGATTGGATTTCCGATCATCAATGGCTTGATGGGGGCGTTTGAAGCCAAGTTTGAGTACGACGGTGGTGCCGTCGAGGGTGTGGATGAGCTCGACGAAACCTACAAGTTCCGTCTGGGTTACGAGTGGTAAATTATCATCCGAGACGTTGGTAACACGTCGGGCGGCCTCCCCGGACGGTGTGAGCCCTGCAGGTCCGCCGCCAACACCTTCACGAACCTCTGCCATAATCTTCGGAACTGGTGGGTGCGTGCACTCCTTCACCTGGCTGACCTTTGGTTTGGGTGCGATCCGGTTTTTAAGAAAGCTACAGGGCGTCTTGTAGTGGCAGCGGGCTGATTGGCAAAAAGGTTGACGAACCCATAGTCGCTCTTTCGACAAGGTTTGCCCAGCGGGAAGCTCTGAACGGTTTGGCACTCAATGCCCCCCGGCTGAGCGGACTGCCACGCGCGACCCGGAACGGATCGGGCCAGAAACCGGCCGGTGAAGTTAATCCGAGAGGTCAAAAGGACATGCGCGCGGCATGT
This sequence comes from Chromatiaceae bacterium, assembly GCA_050049565.1. Taxonomy (GTDB): domain Bacteria; phylum Pseudomonadota; class Gammaproteobacteria; order Chromatiales; family Chromatiaceae; genus Thiosocius. The sequence goes on from JASFVZ010000095.1 coordinate 2,792, forward strand.
GCATTTCCCGGTCGGACGGCCACTGTTCAATTCAGGTATGAGGTAGAGCCGCTATCACCAGCCGCGAAGAATCGGAAGGGTCTGAGTTCCCTGTGCCCACGCGTCCGAAACGCTCATGTTTTGCGAGTGCAAACGCTCTCAACCAAGATGAACCTTAAGCATTTCTAGTCCAAACACTGAAAACGCGCCCTTGACGATAGTCGCAGAAGTGTTTTCTTTAGAAACTTCAGCTCGCCTTAGCGATTTTGAATGCCTGCTCCGATGACAAAATTGCGCAGACGCAATATTCGAAACTAAAGACAGCTATTGGCCGAGAGCGATCCTAAGCTCTGAAGAAGACCGCGCGTGATCAGGCGGCGCGAAAGTCAATACGTTCCACTGCATCGAGATCTACGGTCTGTCGCGCCTGCCAAAGGTCGTGGTTGTCCTGCATGGCCAGCCAACTCTCCGGGGACCGTCCGAGTGCCTTGGAAAGACGCAAAGCCATTTCAGAGCTGATTCCGCTAGTGCCCTGGAGTACCCGATTGAGTGTAGAAGGAGAGACACCAAGCTTCGCTGCAAGCTGCCTGCCAGTGATGCCGTTGGGCTCCAGGTAGACTTCCCGGATGAATTCGCCGGGATGCGGTGGGTTGTGCATAGGCATCAGTGGTAGTCCTCATAATCCAAAACATAGGCATGACCGTCACGGAATTGGAACGTGATGCGCCAGTTGCCGTTCACCCAGATTGACCAGCGGCCTCTGTCTTTCCCTTTCAGCGGATGAAGCTTGAAGCCTGGGATATCCATGTCGTCGATCGTTACCGCGGTATCGAGGGCCGTTAATTGCATTCTCAAGCGGTTTGCATGTTTGGCTTGAATCCCCGATTTCGAGCCGGTTTCGAAAAACCGTTTCAAACCTTTGTGCAGGAACGACTTGATCATCAGGGAAGTGTAGCGTGGTGCGCGTCGCGCAACAAGGCAACTGCCGAAGCCTTGAAGGCTATGGGCTTCGAATTGTGAACGAGGCACAGGGCGCCGTTCCTCGACTCGGAAAGGGCCGCCTGCTGGGCCCCGATAGACACGATCTAGACACGATGTTTTTGTAAGGTACTGAAATCATTGAAAGTATCGAGGGTTAGAATCCCTCCCTCTCCGCCAATTTATAGAAGAAAAAAAGACAGTTAAGTCCTGAATTTTCGCAGCTCCAAAATCCCTCGGTACGGTCTGATTTCGCAGGACTTTTCAAACAGTTGCCAGCATGATCGAAGCAGGTTGCCGGCCTGCGCCAGCAGCTGGATAGGCACGAATTAGACACGGTATCGTAAGACGCTTAGGCGCTACCAAAGCACGTGGTGATCAAGTACGCGGCGCTGTTAATCAACGAGCTTCCTGTTCGATAGGGTATCGAGGATACCCATCAGTCGCCGTTTGGCTTTGTGTTCCCTTCGCAGTCCTTCTAACATTCTCTGCCAATCTTCCAGACGGCGATTCCGCGCGTAGACCTTCTTCATTAAACGCAGGTAAACGGCAGCTTCCTCATAGGCTTTTGGTTTGACCTGTTTGATCAGGCCGTGGACGATCTCCGTCCAGATCGAGATAGCCAGGTCCGGGTGTGTATTGGCTACGGCATTTGCCACTGTCTTGTCTGTCTCCCGGCCCCACCGTCTTGTCTTGCGGAGACGCTGGTACAACTCGACTACGTCATCGAGTCGCTCTTCTGAGATAGCGATGTCGATCAGCGTTTCCAAATCTGGAAATCGCTCATGGCCGTATCTCCTCGTTGCCTTCGAGGGCTCCACTTCCGGGGCGGGCAACGGCCAACCGCTCTTGTCGCTCTTCTGTCCGGTTAGTGCGCCGGGGCGCTGGCCGGTTTCGAGATAACGAAGTGCTGCACTTCGTACGGCCGGCCAGCATTTCGCCTTATCCGCCGCTTTGCGTAGTTCGCTGTAGCTGTCGTTAGACGGAGAATCAAAGAAGTCCTGCGCGCGATAGGCTGCAACCAGGTCGTAACGCCGCTCTTTCTGTGCCAACTTCCGCAGGCGTTCCTGCAAGGTCAACGCAATACCGGGTGCATCGGTCTCGGTACGCGCGTAGCCTTTAACACACCACTGTCGGGCGCGCTCACGCTCACCAGCCACCAGTAGCTCATCGACCAGCCGTGGATAGCATTGGCATGCATCCGCCTCGTCTTCCAGGCGGGGGACAATCCTGTCTTTCCATCCGGCCCGCGTGTATGCATCGAGCAATGTGTTCAACAGACGCTCGCGCCGATACCGGTGTGCAAATTTGGTGCTACGCGGCTTGGTCAGGGCATCCAGCCGCGTTTCGAGTGTGCTCGATACTTCCTGCCAATGGGTACGTTTGTAGGCGCGTCGTGCAAAGAGCGTCTCGGCCGCATCCAGAAGCGAATACTCGTCCTCCAGTGAACGGTCAATCAACCAAAGCAACTGTTCGGGTGGCGACAGAGAGGAGTGCGGCAAGGCTGTGGTGACCACATCCAGGCACGAGGCGATTGCCATGGCGGTTTCTCCCTCGTCATCCGACTGTTCCACCTGGATGTTGCCCTTGGTCCAGAGTTCTTCGCCAAGCTGGAGCACCGCATCGGCGTGACCCCGGTCGGTCAGTGCGCGCAGTCTTTCTTCGACGTGGGAGTAATCTGGCAGGCTGCCTTCGCCTCGCCAGTGGTTGTACCAGGCGGGTTCGGCAGTCAGATTCCGGATCTCCGATCGCAGCGCGCGCACGAGTTTGTCTACTTCGCCGCCGGCGAGCTGCTCGGATTCGACGATGTATCGTCTGACCTCGGGGAACTGGCCACTCAGGTCAATCAGCAGATGGAGCAGTTCATCGCGGCCCTTGTTCGCGAGTGCCTTTCCGAACTCGGCTTGGGCCTTTGTCCTTGTTTTCCGCGGAGGGTGCAAGGGCTCATCGTCATCTTCCCACTCGTCTTCTTGCTCATCACCAAACAACGTCTGACCGAGATCACTGCCCTCATCGAGCAATGGGATCGCTCGCTTGGCCTTCACTTGCTCTGCCGCCGCGAGAACCACGGCGACCGCGTGTTTACACGGACCCCACGAATAGGGGCAGGTGCATAAGTCGTCCAAGCTGCCGTCGTTGTCGATCTGCACGGAAGTCGCGTATCGCTCGGTGCCGGTGACCCATGCGACTAGCGTATTGCCCTCGGTGCGCGCCAGCTGATCGACGTGCTTGACGTAGCTCTTGCCCCGATTGACGATTTTCTCCCCGGCCCAGTGGAGCAGGTCATCGAAGTCGAGTTTTCGCAGGATGGTCTCGATGCTTCTACGCGTTGCATTCATGTGCCTTTGTCCGCGCGCCCCGCAGCCGCGGCAATCTCGCGGATCGGAAGAAACATGGCGATGGGCTCTGGTCGATCGCCCAGGGAGCCGCTGACCAGCGGCGTTGGCGTGAACCCGAGGGCAGTATAAAAGTCGACCGCATCCGGTTTGGCATCCACGACCACCCCGACGCAGCCGACACGATCTCGCATCTCCAAGGCAAGCTCCAGCATGGATCGCAGCAGAAGACTGCCGATGCCATGTCCCTGAAAGCGTTCATCCACCGCGAGCCGGGCAAGGCGCAGAATGGGCACTGGGTAAGCTGGCAGGCGTCGACGCAACGCTTTCGTCAACGTCTCTGCCGCGAGCTCCCCACTGGAGACGGTGGCGAAACCGACGATCTGATCGCCCTGCACGGCTACGTAAGTCGTGCCTATGTGGTGGCGGAACTGATTCTGGCCGGCGTAGCGCTGGAAGAAACGGTCGAGGTCGATGTTCCCGCTGCGAAATCCAGATCGGTCGTCCTGTGGCTCAAGTCGTCGGATGCGGATTTCCTGAACGCCGCTACTCACGGAACAGGGCTTTCAGGGCTTCTGTGGGTTCGCCTTTCCCTTCGGTGCGCTCGGCGATCTGTGTCATCGCTTCACGCGTCAACACCAGCCGGGACGGGATTACGAGATCTTCGGGTATTTCGCGCAACGCCTGCAGATGATGCTGCAGGGCCTCCTCGATCAGATAGGCCTTCTTCACGCCGCGGCGCTTTACGTAGGCCTCGATCTCGGCCTTGGTCTCTTCAGAGATGTAGGCGGAAACTTGGGTTGTCGTCGTCATGGGGTAGGATTCTCTACGAGTTTGTAGATTTATATAGAAGATATCACAGTCTCTGCAGATGGCGAATCTGCAGTCGTTTTCGGCCAGCGAAAGACACGATCTGGACGCGACACCTCTGTAACATGTAGAAA
>JASFVZ010000096.1:0-7024 GCA_050049565.1 Chromatiaceae bacterium
GTGGCGATCCGCAGAACCTGCTGCGCGCCCTGGAGTCGAGCGGTCGGGTCGCGAGCGAACCGCTGCCGGCGGCGCCGGTCCCGCCACCGATGCCGCCGCCGGGAACGGCGGGCACTGAACAGGCGGTGGATGCACCGGTGGTGTTCGTGCCGACCGTCGATTACGCGTACCGGTTGCTGAACTGAAGAAACGCCGATTCCCGTGCGTTCGACCCCCATGCATGGCTACCTCCACCACCTGCCGAATCTGATCAGCGCGGCGCGCATCGTGCTGGTGGGGCCGATCGTCTGGAGCCTGTTGCAGCGCGAATTCGGTCTGGCGATCGCGCTGTTCGTGGTCGCCGGCGCGTCGGACGGTCTGGACGGCTATCTCGCCAAGCGCTACGGCTGGAGCTCCCGGCTCGGCGGGATCCTGGACGCGTTGGCCGACAAGTTCCTGCTCATCTCGACCTTCGTCTGTCTCTGGTGGCTCGGCCTGTTTCCCTGGTGGTTGGTCGCGGCGATCCTGCTGCGCGATTTGGTCATCGTGACCGGCGGCACCATCTACAACTATCGCGTCGAGCGCGTGCAACCGGAACCGACCCTGATCAGCAAGCTGAACACCGTGCTGCAGATCGTCCTGGCCGCGGTCGGCGTTGCCCAGCTCGGGTTTGGCGGGATTCCGGGCTGGTTGGTCGACGGCCTGATCTGGGCGGTCATGCTGACCGTGTTGCTCAGCGGTGCCGGCTATGTGCGCGAATGGAGCCGGCGGGCCCGCAGCAAGGGCTTCCATCATGCCCATGACTGACAGCCACCGGCTGTGGCTGCTCAGCGCGCTGCTGGTCGCGGGGTGGCTGCTGTGGCTGCTGTCGCCGATCCTGACACCGTTCGTGGTGTCGGCACTGCTGGCCTATCTCGGCGACCCGCTGGTGGATCGGCTGGAGCGCCTCAAGCTCGGTCGGACCGCCGCGGTCAGCGTGGTGTTCTCGATCATCTTGCTCCTGCTGCTGTTTCTGCTGCTGTTGCTGGTGCCCAGGGTCGAGGCGCAGGTCTCCCAGTTCCTGCAACGGCTGCCGGGTTATGTCGAATGGCTGCAGCAGACGCTGCTGCCGCGGCTGGAGGCCTGGCTGCCGGCGGAGGCGGCCGGCTTCGACCTGGGTGTGCTGCAGGAGACCCTGGCCAAGCACTGGCGCGATGCCGGTGGTGTGTTGGCGCAGCTCTGGCAATCGATCTCCGGCTCCGGCCTCGCCCTGTTGGCCGGGGTGGCCAACCTGGTGCTGATTCCCGTACTGACCTTCTACCTGTTGCGCGACTGGGACCACCTGGTCGCCGGCATCCACGCGCTGCTGCCGCGCCGCACAGCCCCGATGATAGCGCGGCTGGCGCGCGAGTCCGATGCCGTGCTCGGGGCCTTCCTGCGTGGGCAGGTCATGGTGATGTTTGCCCTGGGGGTGATCTATACCACCGGACTATGGCTGGTCGGGCTGGACCTGGCGCTGCTGATCGGCATGCTTGCGGGCATCGTCAGCTTCGTGCCCTACCTGGGTCTGGTCGTCGGCATCCTGCTCGCCGGCGTCGCCGCGATACTCCAGTTCCAGGGCTGGGCCGAACTGCCCTGGGTGATCCTCGTGTTCGTGGTCGGCCAGTTGATCGAGGGTTCGGTGTTGACGCCGCGTCTGGTGGGCGGACAGATCGGCCTGCACCCGGTCGCCGTGATCTTCGCCGTCATGGCGGGCGGCCAGCTGTATGGCTTCTTCGGCATCCTGTTGGCCCTGCCGGTCGCATCGGTCGGGATGGTACTGGTCCGCCATCTGCTGCAGAACTACCGCGCCAGCCGACTCTATGCCGAGACCGAAGGCGATCACGCCATGTCGTCCGACAAGCTCCCCTGAGCCGGCTCGCCCGGATCCCCCGCCGGCATCAGGATCCCGGCCAGTTGTGCCCTGACGAACGGCACCGTCAGCCGCCGCTGCTGGGCCAGCGATGCCCGGTCGAGTCGTTCGATGATCTCGGCGAGCACCTTGGGGTGCCGCGGGCCGCGCTCGACCAGGTAGCGGGCGACCTCGGTCGGCAGCGCCAAAGCGCGGCGGTCTGCCAGTGCCTGTAGCAGATCGATCCGGCCCGCATCATCCAGTGGTACCAGCGCCAGCGTCAGGCCCCAGGCCAGGCGTGTGCGCAGATCCGGCAGGGTGAGCGGAAGGGCCGCGGGCCCGCGGTCGGCACTGAACAGCAACCGGGTGCCGGCGTCTTGGCAGCGGTTGAACAGGGCGAACAGCGCCTGCTCCCAGGCGCCGTGGCCGGCGATCGTGTCGACGTCGTCGATCGCGACGAGATCGAGGGACTCCAGGTCCTGCAGCAAGCCGGGATCGAGATCCCGGTGTTCGTGCAACGGCAGGTAGGCGCAGCGCAGCCCGTGCTGCTCGGCCGCGGCGCACTGTCCCGACAGTAGATGGGTGCGGCCGCTGCCGCCGGGTCCGGTCAGAAAGATCAGCCGTTCCCCGGAGCCGTCGAGCGCCGCGGCGAGCGCCGCGAGGATGGCGGCGTTGCGCCCGACGATGAACTCGTCAAGCCGCGGCGCATGCCGCAGTCTCAATGCAAGCGGCAGCTGTTCGGTCACGCCGGTTGTTGGGACATCGCGCGCCAGCGGATGAAGTAGCTGGCACTGACCAGGTAGAGCAGGGCCAGGCCCGCCTCGGCCGCGCCGAGCCACCGGTCGTCGGCGCCGGCCCAGACCACCATGCCGCCGTGCACCGCATAGGGCAGGGCGATCAATGCTCCCCAGATCAGCGGTCGGTCGCGGGTCGCGAGGATGCCGCGCAACGGGATCAACAGCGGCCCGGCCAACAGCAGCAGGTACAACGAGATGTACTTGTCGGCGAGTCCGCCGAGAAACACGACCCAGACCATGACCAGGCCGATCAGCCCGAGATAGCTTGCGATCGCGGTGCCCCGTGTCAGCGCGATCTTCATGATCCAGCCTGCAGGGCCCCGGCCGTGGTCGCAAGGCGTCGGCCGAGCGCCTGGCAGAGCGTCTTCTCGCTGTCGGACAGCGGCAGCTGGTTGTCCAGGCCGGCGAGGTGCGAGGCCCCGTACGGCGTCCCCCCCTCGCGGGTGCGGGACAGCTCAGGCTCGGTATACGGGATGCCGGTGATCAACATGCCGTGATGCAGCAGTGGCAGCATCATCGACAGCAGGGTCGACTCCTGGCCGCCGTGCAGGCTGCCGGTCGAGGTGAATACCCCTGCCGGCTTGCCGACCAGCGCCGCCTTCATCCACAGGCCGCTGGTCCCGTCGAGAAAGTACTTGAGCGGGGCCGCCATGTTGCCGAAACGGGTCGGGCTCCCGAGTGCGAGACCGGCGCAGCCGGCCAGATCGTCCGGGGTGCAGTAAGGCGGGCCGGCGTCGGGCACCGGGGGCTCGGTGGCTTCATGGTTGGCCGATACCGCCGGTACGGTACGCAGGCGTGCCTCGACGCCCGCGTCTTCGACGCCGCGGGCGACTTGGCGCGCCATGTCCGCGGTGGCGCCGTGGGTGCTGTAGTAAAGGACGAGGATGTACATCGGATTGGGCCTGACGCTGGTCGGGGTGAGTTCAGAGGATGTCGAGTATGCGCTCGGGCGGGCGACCGATGGCGGCCCTGCCGTTGGCGACGACGATCGGTCGTTCGATCAACTTGGGATGGCGCACCATCAGGTCGATCAATGCCGCCCGGTCCAGGTCCGGGTTATCGGCGCCGCTGGCCTTGTACTCCGCTTCCTTGGTGCGCATCAGCTCGCGTGGTCCGATGCCCAGCATGGTGAGTAAGCGATCCAGCGTTTCCGCATCCGGCGGCGTCTTCAGGTATTCGATGATCGCCGGCGCTTCGCCGCGCGATTCGAGCAGCTGCAGGGTCTGGCGTGACTTGCTGCAGCGCGGGTTGTGGTAAATGCTTATCGACACGGCGGTTGGTCCTGGAGTCTCTGATGGCGGCGGATGGTAACAGGCGGGGCGGTAACGGCGGGGCAGGTGCAACCACGGCACCAACGCTGAATCAGCGTGCGGGACTGGCGCTCCGCCAACTGCGGGGGTTCGTCGCCCTGGTCGTCGAGCGATTCAGCCGGCACGAGGCGCCACAGAATGCCGCTGCACTGACCTATACGACCCTGCTCTCGCTGGTGCCCCTGATGACGGTGACGTTTGCCGTGTTGTCGGCCTTCCCGGTCGCGGACCGGGTCAACGAGGTGGTCCAGGACTTCGTCTTCAAGAACTTCGTGCCGGCATCCGGTGAAGTGCTGCAGCAGTACCTGTCCGAATTCAGTGCCAAGGCATCGCGATTGACCGGCACCGGTGCGGTTTTCCTGGTCGTGACCGCGCTGTTGCTGATGGCGACGATCGATCGGGCGCTCAACGCCATCTGGGAGGTCAAGGCCTCCCGCGGGTTCGCCAGCAAGTTCCTGATCTACTGGGCCGTGCTTTCACTCGGTCCGATCCTGATCGGTGTCAGCGTGCTGGTGACCTCGTACATCGTCTCGCTACCGATCCTGTCCGAGGCCGCGAGCAGCGGATTCGGTCGGCAGCTGCTCGGACTGACCCCGGTGGTGGCATCGGCCATCGCGTTCACGATGGTCTACGCCGTCGTGCCCAACCGGCGGGTGCGTTTCGCCCACGCGGTGATCGGGGGCGCGTTCGCAGCCATCCTGTTCGAGGTCGCAAAGCGTGCGTTCGGCTACTACATCACGCAGTTCCCCACCTACGAGGCCATCTATGGTGCATTGGCGACCGTCCCGATCTTCCTGGTCTGGCTCTACCTCTCATGGTTGATGGTGTTGCTCGGTGCAGAGGTGACGCATTGCCTGGGGATCTACCGTTGGTCATCGCGCGACCAGGGCCGCTGCCGGATCGGCATGGGCGATGCGATCGACGTGCTGCTGGCGCTCGACGAAGCGGCCGCCGACGGGGATGCACCGGACACCCGGCACCTCGCCCGGCAGCGCCGCCGCTGGCTCGAACCGCAGCTCGAGGACCTGCTCAACCAACTCCGGGCGTTGCACTGGGTCCACCTGACCCGCGATGGGGGCTGGGTGTTGGCGCGGCGGCTCGACGAGGCGACCCTGCGCGACCTGCAGGAAACCCGGGCGTTCCACCTGCCTAGACCGGGCGATCCCGACTGGCCGGACGACGAGCGGATCGCCGCCGTCCTGCGCGACGCCAACGACAAACTGGGGAGTGCATTGGACCGGCCGATGGCGGCGTTCCGGCGCCGTCGCGCCGAGGCCGTGCCGCTGGCCACCGGCGGTGCACAGGAGAACTGATCAGCCCTCTCAGTGCGAGACGACTTCGACGTCGATGAACGCGAGCCGCCTGCTGCCTCCTACCATCTCGAGCAGGCGCAGATTGTGTCGTACGTTCGGCCCCTCGACGCTCAGCAGGTCCTTTTCACGGAAGGCGCGGCGCGCGGCGATCAATTGGTAGCGGTTGGTATCGGCCCGGTGCAGCAACAGGGCGGAGGTGTCGCCGCGCAGACGTTCGGCCCCGGCGCCGGTGATCGTCACGGCCATGATGCGGCCCGGCAGTTTCTCGACCCCGAGTTCGACCGTGCCTGCGGGATCTATGACCAGACGTTGGATGCGCGCGAGAAAACCGACCGGGGCGTTGCCGCCGGCGTCGTCGCTTTCCGCCTCGGCCAGGACCGGTTCGCCGATCACAAGACCGGCGCTGACCTGGCCGACCAGCTTGAATGCCGAACCGGTCTTCGACTGATTGATCTGACGGCCGGCGCAGGTGGTTGGTTGGTACGCGTCGGCGTCGCCGCTCATCGCCAGCAGTCTTTGTGCGATGTTGTGCAGGCCGAACAGCAGCCGGTACCTGTGGTTGCGTGGTTGTCGAGGGGCGCGACGCTGTTCCGGTGAACGCCGCCCGCGCATCAGATCGGTCAATGTCGCCAGGAGTCCCGGCGGTGCCTCTTCATCGGCACGCAATGCGGCGAGCAGCGGGTCAGCGACCAGGTACCGGGTGTCCGGTCCGGGCTTGGCCTTGCGGGCCGCGGTCAGTGGTGCGAGCTTGCCACTGACGTCGACCGGAATCGACACGCTGCCCTGTGGCAGGACCTCCAGCACCAGACCATCGGTGTTGTGCCGCAGCCAGCGATGCCAGGCCGCAAGGTCACTCGGGCGGTGATGGTGGGGGTCGCAATAGGCGGTGAACAGGGCGGCATAGAACAGCGCGTGTATGGTCTCTGTGGGATCGGGCCGAACACCTTTTTCGGTGCTTTCCTCCTGGTCCAGCCCGAGCTGGTTGGCGAGGAGGTAGACGTTGAGCAACAGCTGCCAGTTCGGTTGTGGAGGCCGGTAGTAGTGGACCGATGCCAGATTGGTCGCGTCGTTGAGCAGCACCGCTGCGCGCACCAGGGTCGTGAGTTGGGGGGGCTTGCCGTTCACCAGCTGCTCGTTGGCGGTGCGCAGGTAACCGCAGGCCAGTTCCGATTGTATTTCGAGCACCAGCGCCTCGAGCTGGTCGAGTGGCATCGCGCTGTCGGAGTCGGTCGGCATGCGCGTGTCGGTGATCTGCTGCAGGCGCGCCAGCGTTGGCAGGTAACAGTCGAGCAGGGTGCTCAGACGCGGGCCCGGCTGCGGGTCGCGTACCAGCAGCCGCAGCTGCTGCGCGATCAGCTGGGCCGAGCGCGGCGGATTGCCGAGCGGCAGCTCGTCGAGCCATTGCCTGATCTCACGCGGTGCCAGCAGTACGTTGGGATGGCGGGCGATCGCGGGGTCGGGCAGCGGAAATGCCGCAATCTGTGGGTCGCTTGATGCGCCTTTCACCTTGTCGCACACTCCGTGGCGTTACCGGGCGGTCCTGATTCTGAACGCTGTTTCATGCCTTGGCGTCGACGCCTTGGGTAGGGGCAGCAGGCTTGACCGTTGCGGTCGTCCGTTGGCCGGGTTATTTCAAGCGAAACAGTATGGCAATGATCCTGATGTCGTGGGAAGCACCCGCGCACAATTCCCGCCCGCTGGCGGCGCTCCGCCGGTTGGTCCTGGTGGCCTTGTTGGTCAGCGCGCCCGGTGTCT
>JASFVZ010000097.1:0-7014 GCA_050049565.1 Chromatiaceae bacterium
CCGCTGCCGGACAACATCCGATCTCGGACCGCCCTGACCTCGTCAGGCGCCATGCGTTTGATCAGGTGTTCGATGTAGTCGTTGGCGCGCTTACTGCCATTGACGTGTGCCAGCGAGAGCCACTGCAGCGCAGCTGCGTCGTCACGCTCGACGGACTTGCCCTCCATCAGCATCTTTCCCAAGGCGAACTGGGCAGTCGGCATTCCCTGGTTCGCCGCTTCGAGATACCAGTGCACGGCCTTCTCGATATCCTTGCTTACCCCGTATTGCGCGAATCGAAACATGGTCGCGACGACATACTGGGCCTTGGCTGAACCGCGCTCTGCCGCGGCGAGATAGAGTTCCCGGGCCCTCTGTTCGTCGACCTCCACCCCGGTCCCGTTGGCAAACATCCACGCCAGCGTGATCAATGCGTTGTCGTGTCCCTGGGCTGCTGCCTTTTCAAACCACTCGACGGCCGTCGCATGATTCAGCGCGACGCCATCCCCATTGCCATACATGACACCGAGTCGAAACTGGGCCTCCGGGTTGCCCGCATTCGCAGCCTTGCGGACTGCCGCTTCCGCCTTCAGCTGATCGGGGTTGAACGTTGCTACATAGGGCTCATCAGACATCAGGGCACCTTCGGTCAATCAGAAAACCAATCTTTGAACGCGACATCAATAAAGCGGACTACCGGTGTTCATCCGGGACTCGGCCGCCTGGTCGCGGGCAATGAGCCGCTCGCGCACCCGGTTGACCAGTGCCGGATCCACGACGACTTCGTAGAATGCCGCGCCCTGTTCCGGGGGCTCGATCAGCTGCCGGCCCATCCAAAGCTTAACCGTACCTTGCCGCACGACGAGCCAGTGAAGCCCCCCCTCGCCGTCCGGGCACTGACCAACGGAGAGATCAATTGACTTGTCAGACCTCGGGTCGCGCAGGCGAACCTTGCGCATCGCTATCTCGGCATGCAAACGGGCAAAGGCAGACGCATCGAGTTCGATACCGTTGACGTTGTAGCGCAGCGTATGTTCTCTGGCAGGAGATTGTTCTCCGGCATCCAGCGGCGTGGCCACACAGACCCGTTGCCCTGCCGGCAGGGTGCAGCTGCGGTGAAGCAGTGCGTTGCACGCCGACATTCGCCGTGCACGGGTGTTCGCCGAGGACACCAACACCGGCTGTTGCTGGTCATACAGAAAGGTTGGCGGCATATTGTCGAAGACCACAGCGAGGCTGCATTCGAGCGACGACAATCCGAGTCGTTCGCTCTCGCCATTCAGCGCCCCGATCTGCTCCATCAAGCTTTGTGCCAGGGCACAGGCCCGAGCGACGGCAAGTCGCGCTCCGCCTTCCCCGGTATGCTGCAGGGTCGCGAGCACCAGCGTGCCGGCCTCGACCATGATCTTCTGGGCGTCGAAGCGCTTCAGCAGGCTGAACAGGGGGTCATACAGGAAGCGGCTGAAGTGGGCCGCTGGATTCAGCCCCCGACGCGCCATCCCCGCCACAAGTTCATTGGCGCCGCGCAGTTCAACGCGCACGATCGTGTGACCGACCAGATTGCCGCGCAGGTCAGGCAGCGGTGATTGCTTGTAAAACAACTGAAGACTGTTGTGCTCACGTGACAGCCGAAGCGCTTCGGGATCGTCGAGGAGACGAATGCGTGCCAGTGCTGTCAGCGTCGGCGCGATCAGCTTCAAGTCGCGCCGCAGGCGGAGGATATCGCCGGCCAGGCGTGCCAACTGCGGTCGCTTTTGGTTGCCGGCTCCGCGACGAAAGGCCTTGAACCGCTCATCGATGCGTCGTGCGACCTGGACCGGGTCGGCATGCGGCGAGCTGGTCTCGAGTCGTCGACCGAAACCCTGACGATCGACTTTCCCTGTCAGGTAGTCGAATACCGCGGCTTCGGCATCTCGCAGACCGAGCGTCGGGTAGATCTGATTCAGTGCATAGGCGGCCTCGACCAGCCGCTGAACGCCGGTACGCGCGACGGCGCGACCGAATCTTGCATTGAGCTGACGTTGCAGGTTGCTCAGATCATGGCGCGCCCACGGTCCGGCGGCCGGCCAATCGGACCCAGCGCCACCCAACAGCGCCGTCACATTGTCCGGGTCGTCGAGCCAGGTCGTCACAGCGGCAGCCCTTTCCGACTGACTGACCAGCGCCCGGACCCAGGGGTCGAGCGCCGGCATGCCGGGAAGCCCGGCGTCGTCGGTTCGCAACATCGGTTCGGGGCTTTTACGCCCGGGCCGATCGCGTTCCACCACGCCCTGCGGGAGCCAGTCGGCCAACGCCAGAAACAGCGCCTCGGCCAACACCCGGGTGGGTGACAGCTCGTGCAGCGCGGCTGGATAGTGTTCGATGAAATCGCGCAGGCTTCCGACCCCGTTCAACGCCAGCAACGGGTTGTTCAGCATCACCTCGGCGACCGGCCACGAACGCCCCAGCACGGACTGACGCAGACTGCGCATCGCGGCATGATCCAGTCGATTGATTTCGCGCAGTACCAGACGCACCGTCCGGTAGCGGATGTGGGCCGCATTCCGGCCGAGCAGGGCGGCCTGTCGATGCAGCCTGAGGGCCTTGCCACTCATCTGTTGGTCGCGCATTGAGCGCTCGTCTTCGATGGCTGCCCGAACCCTCGTCAACTCGCCATCGGCGTGCTGCAGGACGAGCTTGACGAGCGCCAACTGGAACAGCTGAATCTGCTCCATCGCTGCACCGTCTTGTGCCATCGCAACGGCAGTTTGGTGGTGTTGCCGGACCTGTTCCCTGAACAGCTCGACCAGCTTGGCGCTGCTCATTACGGGGGACTCGTTCCAAAGCGGCGCAAGCCTTTCGTGCATCAAGGCCCCGACGTACATCCGTGTCGCCTTGTCGAGGGGCGGCCCGAGCGCAACGTCGATATGACGACCGTCGATACCGGAAGGCAATCGATCGATGCGCAGATTTGGGATCGAAGGCCGCGAAAGCGCACCGAGCACGGCGTCGTCGCCGGGTTTCGGCAACGTCATTCGTGGCAGGAGTCGAATCACGGGGATGGCAAACGACCGCGCACCGAGCAGGTGGGGCCGGCGAAACGCGCGGGGTCAGCGTGCCGTCAAGGCTTCGATGATGCGATCTTCCATCTCGATCCGCACGGCCAGTTCTTCACCGAGCTTGCCAAGATCGCGATCGAGCTGGTGCAGATCCAGCGTATGGTCTGACGCGTCATACTTGTCGTTGAACTCGACTGCTACTTCGGAGGCCTCCGCTATCCGGGGGTAAACCTCACGCGCGATCTCGACGACCTGGGTTCGGCGTTCCCGCCCTGCGACAATCCGTTCATAGATCTCGAAGTGACCAAACGCCGAGTAATCGACCAGGACCTGACAGAAATCCTGCAGCACCTCCACACTCGGCGTGACATGCTCGAACGGCTCGAGGCCGGCGACCCGGCAGAACTTCGACAGCATCTCCTGGCGTTCACCCAGGAGTTTGCGCACCATCTCGTGGGTGCCTTCTCGACGTTCTGACCGTCTGGCTTCGGTGGTAGACATTCTGGCACGTCTCGGTAACGGGACTGGCCGCTAGTTTACTCCTAATCGGTTCGGCGTAAACTCGCTCGCAATTATCGGACGGGACCTGGTCCACGAGCACAGGATGACCACCCGTGTATGCCCGCAAGTCATCCCAATTAACTGCACGAGGGTTCGTCTCGAGACTGGCGGTCGTTCTGCTGCTCGCCGGCAACCCGATCGCGGCCCATGCGACCGACAATGCCGTCGTCGACGGGATGCTTCGGTTGATGGAGAACTTCGGTTTCATCGACCGCGACAATCTGCCGTTGGGTGTGCCCTACCTGCCGAGTGCGTCGGCCGTATCGCCCCTCGGCTGGTCCGGTCTTCCCGGCTCGGCGACCCCGATGATGCCCGGCAGCGGCCAGTTTCCCGGGACGGCCCCGCTCGGTGCGATGGGTTTTCCCGGGTCACCAGGTCTCGGACAGCCGGGCGGCGGCTGGCCAGGTGCGCCCTGGGCCAACGCGCCGCCGGGCGCGAACCAGTTCGTTCCCCAGGGTTACGGATGGCCCGGCACCGCAGCTGCACCGGTTGCCGGACTGCTGGACGGGATCTGGGAGCTGAATCGCGGCGGCATTGTCGTCATACGCGCGGATGCCGCGCGTCTGTACGTGTCCCGAGACCGCTTCCAGGACTATCTGATCCGATACGACGACTCGCATTTCTGGTGGCGCCCGCGCGACGGCAGTCAGTTCGAACGCTATCGGTACCGCATGGAGGAAGGGCGCATGGTGCTGGCAGACCAGGAAGGCAACCTGCTATTGCTCAGACGTCGACGCTGAGTGCTTGAGGACAGGGTGCCCGAAGGGCAGAATCGCAGGCTCGTCAGGCCGCTTGCGCCTGACATGCGCACACAGAACAGTAAGCCGACAATGAAAAGTCAACGCGTCGCCCTGATAGGCGGTACCGGATTCGTAGGCCGCCATCTCGTGCATCATCTGTGCAACCGCGGCCATTCCTGTCGAATCATCACACGGCATCCGCATCGCCATCGGTCGCTGCAAACCGTCGCGGAAATGGTGTCCACCGACCCCTACAACAAGTACGCGCTCAGCGCCGCGCTCGATGGCTGCGACGCGGTCGTCAACCTCGTCGGGATCCTGAACGAACACGGTGGGGAGCGTAGCTTTCGCCGAGTGCACGTCGAGCTGGTCGACACGATCCTGGCGGCCTGCCACGACGCCAAGGTGCCTCGACTCCTGCACATGAGTGCGCTGAATGCCGACGAGGCGAGCGGCAGCAGCATGTATCTCAGGTCCAAGGGTGAAGGGGAGAACCGGGCGCATACGATTGGCAAGCCGGGCATCGCGGTAACCAGCTTCCGACCTTCGGTGATCTTCGGCCCCGACGACAGCTTCCTCCATCGCTTTGCGACACTGTTGCGCATCCCGGGCCCACTGCCGCTGGCCTGTCCGGACGCGGAGTTGTCGCCGGTCTTCATCGACGATGTGGTCGCCGCATTTGCCAACGCGCTCGATGATCCGACCACTTTCGGCCGTCACTATGAGCTGTGCGGGCCGCGGCATTACACGTTGAAAGCACTGGTGCAGTTCGTCGCGCAACACACCGGTAAACGCAAGTGGGTTATCGGTCTGCCGGACTGGGCATCCCGATTCCAGGCCAACGTCCTGCAGTTCGTTCCGGGCAAGCCGTTCACCCCGGACAACTACCTGTCGCTTCAGACACCGAGCATCTGCACGACCGATGGCTTTGCGCCACTCGGAATACGTCCGGCATCGCTCGAAAGCGCGGGGCCGCGCTGCCTCTCAGGAACCGACAAGGCGGCCCGTCTCGACGCGCTGCGGCGCGCGAGCGGCAGATGAGTCTCCTTCAAAGCCGATCAGTGAAATTCCTTGTGGTAAAGCCCTGACGCGGCGGCGCCTCGATACCTCGCGTCAGCGCGATGACCTTGAAGCGTTCACCCATCTCGGTGGGCAGCGTCAGCTTCTTCACGCCCTGGGTCAGAGCCAGATGGGCCTTGAGATCGGCCAGATCCGATCGGGCCATCAGCGCATCGAGTCCGTTGTCGATCAGAAAATGCGCCTGGGTCGTGTAACCGATCACCTCGAGGCCCGCGGCGACAGCCGCTGACCCGACTGCTGAAAAATCCACATTCGCCGTCATGTCCTGGATGCCCGGGAGCAGGTAGGGGTCGGCATGCGCGCGATGACGATAGTGGCACAACAATGTGCCCTGCCGTCGCTCGGGGTGATAGTACTCGGACCTCGTGTAGCCATAGTCGACCAGCAGGACGCAGCCGGCGTCCAGGCGCCCGGCGACCGACGCCAACCATGGCCCGAGCCGCTGGTTGATCTCCGAGCTGTAGCCGGCGGCGGGAGGTGGCAGCCCGGCCCAGGTCGCCTGCAACGCCGCCTCGAGCCCCGCGGAAGTCGGTTCACGCCAGAGATCCGCGAAGCCGGGGCCGTCCTGTCTGACGTAAAGTTCCTGCCAGGCACCGTCAGACGCCCACCGGAACCGATGAACCGGCATGGCATCGAGCAGTTCATTACCCAGCATCACGCCCCGGAACCCCGCGCCGGGCAGCGTCTGAAGCCAAGAGACCCGGTCGGCCAGATGGGGAAGTTCCCGTTCGAGTCGCTCACGCTGCGCCGCCTGCAGATCGGGGCTCAGCTCGAGAATAAAGTAACGCCCGGGCAAGCGGTCGAGCACATCCAGCCGATGCAACAGGTCGCAGGCCAGTCGCCCGGAACCGGCACCGAATTCGAGGACATCACCCTGGTCGAGCCGTTCCAGCCAGCTTGCGCAATAGTTCGCGACACAGGCACCGAACAAGGGTGACACCTCAGGGGCCGTGATGAAATCGCCGGATTCCCCAAACCGGCGCCTGCCGTTGACGTAGTAGCCCAGTCCGGGGGCATACAACGCCTGCTCCATGAAACGATCGAACGCGAGCGCTCCCCCGGCCTGATCGATCGCCAGCCGCAAGTGCTCGCGCATGGCTTCGAGCAGCGCGTTTTCAGACTCAGACAGAGCGGGGAGAGACAACGCAGCACCTGGGACATTGCGGACCGAGGTCGGTATCTTTACACGGCAGTACCATGAACCGGCAGCACACCGAAACGCCACCATCGGAGGGGACGCCCTTGAACAAGTCTGATCAGCTCGTTGGAAAGACCGCGCTGGTCACCGGCGGTGCGGCACGTCTCGGCGCCGCAATCGCACGCCATCTGCATGCCGCGGGCGCGCACGTGGCCGTCCACTATCGGCAGTCCGATGGGCCGGCCAAGGCCTTGGTCGACGACCTCTGTGCGGTTCATCCGGATTCGGCCAGCCTGGTCCAGGGTGACCTACTGGACCCGGCTTCGTGGCCGCGGCTCGTCGAACATTGCGAGTCGGTCACCGGGCGCCTTGACGTCCTGGTCAACAACGCATCGACCTACTACCCGACCCCGGTCGACCAGGCGACCATCGAGCAGTGGGACGACCTGTTCGGCACCAATGCCCGCGCACCCTTCTT
>JASFVZ010000098.1:0-7013 GCA_050049565.1 Chromatiaceae bacterium
GCCATAGAGGGTGTGACCCTGTCGGGCAACGGCGAAGTAGCTGCCAAGGTAGCGGTGGCGGAACAGGCTGTAGGCGGCGTCGCTGTCGAGTCGGTCGTACTCGTAGCTGTGTTCCCCGACCATCGCGGTCATCAGATCCTCCGCATCGGTCGCTGAATCGGCGATATGCACGAACAGCCGTGCGTCATTGCCTGCCCCCGCATCAGCGAACCAGAAGCGTTGCGCAAAGTCATATTGGAAGACATTGCCCTCCTCGAACTGAATGTCGGCCTCGGCGATGCCCAATCCGCGATTGAGCAGGGCAAAGCCCGCCGATACCGGCCGTTCATCGGGTGCCGCGGCGGCAGGATCCCGATCGAGCTGCGCAAACGCCGCCACCAGACCGGCCGATTTGTCGGTGACATCGACGCTCTGACGATCACCGGCGATACGGAAGAAATAGCGCCCCTTGCGGCCGATGGCGCCGACCTTGGTCGCAAAAAAACTGACACCGTCGCGCTGGTCGACGGCGCGTCCGGCCGCGTGTTCGGAAAAGATACCCAGGCTGCCGCTCAGGCTGCCCTGGTCGAACAACTCGATGGCGATCTCGCTGACATCGCTCGCCGAACGCAGGCGCAGGAAGGCCAGTTCGACAAAGCCCTGTTTGATGAATTTCTCGGCCTCACCGTTGATCTTTTCGTACAGGTTGTCGGCCTGGAAGTACTTGATCCGCCCGACGGGTCGCCATGCGTCGTCCAGGGTGTCCGCGGGAAAGGGCCCGAGATCGAAGGCGCTACCCGCGGTGGCGTGGCCCGGCTCTTCCCAGAATTTCAGCGGCCGATGGTAGAGCTCGATCTGCCGGGAATTGTCACCCAACAGCTCTATCGCGAGGTCGCGTTCGGCCGGGTCGAAGTTGTCCCGGGTCGTGATGATCCACGCGCCCAGCCCGATCAGCATCAGAAAGATCAGCGCGGCCGATAGATTCTCGCTGCCCGGGATCGATGTGCGCATCAATCGCGACTTGTGACTGTTGAACACACGATCGCGGCGCATGGCTTGCCTCTAACCCAGGTCCAAGGCCGTGATGACGGCCAACGCATACTGCATCATGACGGGATCCTCACGATGCGCCGCTCTGGGCAGATCGCAAGGGATCGCGTCGCATGACATTCAGCATACGCAAGGCCGCACAGCCGGCGCCGTAGCCGTTGTCGACATTGACGACGACCAGCCCTGGCGCGCAACTGGCCAGTGCGCTGTTGAGTGCAGTGATGCCATGTGCCGAGACGCCGTAGCCGGTCGCTACCGGTACGGCGATCACCAGGCCTGGAACCAGCCCGCCCACGACGCTGGGCAGCGTGCCTTCCATCCCGGCGACAGTGATCACGATGTCCATCTCGCGCAGCTCGTCGACGTGCTCGAGCAGACGCCAGAGACCGGCAACACCGACGTCGTAGATCTCACGTGCAGCCTTGCCGTAGTACTGCAGGGTGCGGGCCGCCTCGCGGGCCACCCGAACGTCGGAGCTGCCGCCGGAGACGATCGCGACCACTGGCGTGTCTTCCGGGATCGGCACCGGGCCGAGGATGGCGGTGTGTGAGATCTCGTCATAGTCCAGGTGCCCGCCCAGCTCGCCAGACAGGGCGAGTCGTTTCTCGGGGTCGAGGCGCGTCAGCAACAGCGACTCCTCGGCCTTCAGTGCCATCTCGAGCAGGCGATTGATCTGGTCCGGTGTCTTGCTCGCACAGAAGATGGTCTCGTCGAAACCGAGTCGCTCCCTGCGTGAGACGTCCGGGGTCAGGTCCCAGTCACTGTTCATGGTCCGGCCTCAGAAACGCACTGCCCATCCGGTAGGCCTGAAAGGAGACCGGGTGCGGGAGTCCGGCAGTCGACATCAGCGCGCCGATCGTCTGTTGCAGCACGTCGGCCTTCGGCCGGTCGAGAGCGCGGATGCTCTCGACATCCAACTCGATCACGATCGCCTGGTGCCGTACCCGACAACGCACCGTGCTCGGCTTCAATTCACCCTGCACCAGCTGTTCCGCACGGTAGATGGCGTTGAGCACGTTGGGCCTGATCGCCAGACCGGTCTCGACCCGACTCGACAGACACGGCGATGCCGGCAGGCCGGCGAGCTCGTGCAGCCCGAGCGCTCGTGCCAGCGCGCGCACGGCGTCCTTGTTCATACCGGCTTCGACGTAGGGGTGACGAACCCCGAAATCGGATGCAGCCCTGAGACCGGGACGGTAGTCGCCCAGGTCGTCACTGTTGGTACCCGACACCAGCACGCAGTCCACCGTGGCGGCCATCGTCGAGTAGAGGCTGGTCTTGCAGTAGAAGCAGCGATCGTGCGGGTTCGCTACGTAATCGGCGTCGGCGAACTCCTGGGCATCGATCAGGTCCAGCCGCCATCCCTCGCGGTCCGCAAAGTCACGGACGCGCCCGCTGGCGTCTTCCGGCACGGCAGGCGAGACCGCATGCAGCATGCGGACCGCGTCGCCGAGCACCCGGTGTGCCGTCACAGCGAGTGTCATGCTGTCCACGCCGCCGCTGACCGCTACGGCCAGCGGCCCAATGTCTGCAATGACCGCCTCGAGACGGCGTGCCTGATCGTTCACTTACCTGACTCCGGATCAATGGTCTTGAAGTCATCGTCCTTCCGGTCGAGGGCATCGACTTCACGCCTTAGCTGCTCGCGACCCGCGTGGCCGCCGGGCGTCGCAGCGAGATCGGCCATTTCGACCTTGCGTGTCCTTACGCCATCCGGCCGCTCGGCGCGCTTGATCCGCACCGACGCGCCCTGCACCGAATGGCTGTTTTCGTCACGGACAAGTGTAGCCCGGTTGACCGTATGCCAACGAACACCCAGCGTCGTCGTTTCTGTCACACATTTGTCCAGGATCGCATCGGTATGTGACACCTCGCCGAGCACCTGGACGTGCACGCCCAGTCTCCCCTTCTTGCCAAACACCGGTGCCTGCGTGACATCGAGGACACCCGGCAGCTCGCGCAGCCGCTCCAGGCCAATGGCGAGGTCTTCCGGCGTCTGGTCGTCCACCTCGAATTCGGCGACCAGCACCTGGCTTGCGTCGGCATGCAGCGTTTGGGCATCGAACGAACTGACCAGGAGCACATTGCTGAAGTCCGGGAAGGTCTTGGTGCCGAATCCGTATCCCCGGGCAAGCAGCACGGCTGGCCTCCGCTGCGGCCCGAAGGACGGATCGAGATGCCTGAGTATTGCGGCGCCGGTCGGCGTGATTCGCTCACCGTCCACCCCATCGTCGAACACCGGATAGCCTTTGAGGAGCAATGCGGTGGCCGGTGCCGGTACCGGCAGCCAGCCGTGGGCGCTACGAACACGGCCGCGGCCGAGCGGTAATGGCGAGCAGGACCATGTCGTCGCGCCGCTGCGCTCGATCAGCCAGGCCGCCGCCACGATGTCGGCGATCGAGTCCCAGGCGCCGACTTCATGGAACCGCACCTCGTCGACCGCGGTGCCATGCACCTCGGCCTCTGCCTCGGCGAGCAGTCCGAAGATCGCGATCGCGCGCGCCCTGACGGCGGCGTCGAGTCGACTGTCATTCAGTCGTTCGCGGATATCGCGCCAGTACCGATGGCCATGATCATCCGTTCGTGTTGGCTGATTGACCTCGAAGCGATGTCCAGTCAGGCAACCGTCGTTGTGCGGGACGGCAGTTACCTCGAGGCCCCTTGCCAAACCGCTGCCACGGATGGCCTCGGCAAGGGCCGAGAGCCAGTCTCGGCGATGGTCGAGCATGGCCGCCGCAAACATGTCGCCGGCGAGCCCGCCAACTGGATCCAGGTGAATATGCATGTGTTCCAGTTTGCCCGAATTCGCGGAAAGGCTGTCTCTGAGAGTGTTCGAGCCGCAAATCGTTCGAGAAGGCCGCGCGATCGCATCCAACCGGCGGGTATGACGCCCACCATTGACGGACGTCAAACCAGGGTGGATTTCCACCGAACAGGTGGCGACGCCCTTGGATCTGTCGGGAGAAGATAGCGGTTCGATCCAATGTCGCCCAGATCGCTATCACGATTCGGATCGGTGCGCCTCGGCGCTGCGGGTTCATCAAACCGGGTAAACCGCCACGTCGGAGAATAACTGCGTGGTCCATGACAACGGCAATTCGAACGAGAGACGCCAACTGCCGGTGATCACTCGGCGGTTGCGCAGGCTGTTGCGCCTGGTCCTGTTTTTGATCATCCTGCTGATCGTCAACTCGGCCTATTTGGCCGGTGTCACGTTGCTCGAAGGCCTCACCGGCCAACGCTACCAGGACTATTTCTACCTCAGCATGTTCCTCGGCCATCTGGCGATCGGCCTGCTGCTGGTCGTGCCGTTCGTCCTGTTTGGCGCGCTGCACCTGCGGCGTGCGGTCCAGAGGTCGAACCGCTACGCGATACGGGCCGGTGCAGCGCTGTTTGCCACCGGCATGCTGGTGTTCCTTTCCGGCATCTTTCTCACCCGCTTCGGTTTTTTCGAGGTCAACGACCCGGAGATGCGCCGTGTGGCCTACTGGCTGCACGTCACTACCCCATTGGTCGCGATCTGGCTGTTCGTCCTGCACCGGCTTGCCGGGCGTCCGATCCGCTGGTCGCTCGGCCTCGGATGGAGCGGCGTCGCGGTGGGCCTCGCCCTGCTGCTGGTCGGCTGGCAAGTGCTTGCCCCGAAGCAGGTCGGCCCGGGCGCTGAGCCGGCATTCGCCACCACCCTGATCCAGACGCCGGGCGGTGGGCCCCTGACCGCCGAACGCTTTATGACGGACGACTTCTGTAGCGACTGCCATGCGGACATCGCCGCCGGCTGGCGCATGAGCTCGCATCGCTTCAGCTCCTTCAACAACCCGTTCTACAGCTTCAGCGTGCAGGAGACGCGCCGGGTCGCGCTGGACAGCGACGGCAGCGTCACGAAGGCCCAGTTGTGCGCAGGCTGCCACGACCTGGTCCCGCTGTTGAGCGGCGCCTTCGACGACCCCGCGTTCGACGTGGTCGGCGACCCGACCGCCCACGCCGGGCTGACCTGCACCAGTTGTCACGCGATCACCCGGATCAACAGTGTGCGCGGCAATGCCGATTTCAGCATCGCCGAACCGGTGCGCTATCCGTTCGAGGGCAGTGACAACGCACTGCTGAGCGCACTCAGCAGGCAGTTGATCAAGGCCAAGCCCGCCTACCATAAGCGCGGTTTCCTCAAACCGTTGCATTCGACACCCGAGTTTTGCGGCAGCTGCCACAAGGCCCACCTGCCGGCCAGCGTCAACGACTACCGCTGGCTGCGGGCGCAGAACCATTACGACAGCTTCATGCGCAGTGGTGTGCCCGGCCATCGGGTCGACAGCTTCTACTACCCACCGCGCGCGACCAAGACCTGCGCCGACTGCCATATGCCGCTCGAGGCCTCGGGCGACCCGGCGGCGCGCGATTTCGACGGCAGTGGTACGCGCAAGATCCACAGTCACATGTTCCCGGCCGCGAATACCGGTCTCGCCCATACCCTGGGCCTGCCCGAAGACGCCATGGACGCCCATCGCCGCATGCTGACGGGCGCGGCCCGGATCGACATCTTCGGCGTGCGCGAGGCCGGCGAGATCGACGGCACCCTGCATGCCCCGCTCGATCACGGCAATCTGGTCATGCAGCCGGGTCGGCGCTACCTGATCGAGGCGGTCGTGCGGAATCAGCGTGTCGGCCATCACCTGACCCAGGGCACCGCGGACTCCAACGAACTGTGGGTCGACATCAGCGTGCGTTCAGGCGAGCGCATCGTCGGACGCAGTGGCGGAATCGGCCCCGAGGGCGCAGTCGACCCCTGGTCGTATTTCGTCAATACCTATGTATTGACCCGGGACGGCGAGCGGCTCGACCGGCGCAACGGTCAGGACACCTTTGTGGCCCTGTACAACCACCAGATCCCGCCGGGGGCCGCGGCCGTCGTGCACTATCTGATCAGGATTCCCGAAGACGTCGACGGACCCGTGACCATCGACGCCGCACTGCGCTATCGCAAGTTCGACGCGACCTATCTGAAACACGTGCAGGGTGCGCGCTTCGCGGGCAACGACCTGCCGATCGTCACCCTGGCGTCCGACCGTATCCGCGTCGCGACCGCACCCGACGACGGCCCGATGGACGGCGGCGATGCTGAAAAGCCGGCAGCGTGGGAGCGCTGGAACGACTATGGCATCGGCCTGCTGCTGGGTGGCGAGGCCCGACAGAGCATGCTGCGGCAGGCGGAACACGCATTCCGCCAGGTCGAGGCCTTGGGGCGGCCGGAAGGAACGCTCAATCGCGCCCGCGTTTATCTCAAGGAGGGCCGGATCGACGATGCCGCCACGGCACTGGCCCGATTGGCCGGGCGTCACCCCGAGTTCCAGCCCTGGACCCGTGCCTGGCTGACCGCACTCGTCGATCGCGAGAACGGCCATCTCGATCAGGCGATCGCGACCCTGCGCGCACTGCTCGATACCCGTTTCGCGGATGCCCGCGAGCGCGGGTTCGACTTCTCCCACGATTTCCGCGCACGCAATATGCTCGGTCGCACGCTCTATGAACGCGCCCGTCAGACGCGCGGCAAAGCGAACGTCGAACGTCGCCGGGCGCTGCTCGAACAGGCGCGCACCGAATTCACCCGGGTGCTGGGTCAGGACCCGGAGAACCTGACCGCGCACTTCAACCTCGCGTTGGTCTACACCGAGCTCGATGACGCCGCACGCGCCGCCTCGCATCGTGCCCTGGCCGAGGCATACCGACCGGACGAACACGCCGTGGAACGCGCGGTCGCTGCCCATCGGCGCAACAACCCGGCGGCCGATCATGCCGCCGAGCCGGTCGCGATCTATGACCTGCAGCGCCCACAGGCCTATGGGCTGCCGGCAGCACACTCCTTGGGCGGCGCGAGCGTCACGACCGCCGCCGGACCGGGCGATGCGCGAGGCAGCTGAACCAGGCTCCGGCGAGGCACGCATCGGGCGCGCGTTCAAAGGGTCGCTCGCGGTCATCGCATTGGTGGCCGC
>JASFVZ010000099.1:0-6997 GCA_050049565.1 Chromatiaceae bacterium
AATAACATAACAATTCTGCGCCCGACCGGGCCCCTTTTCAGTCGTGCGCAGTTCGCCGGGCGCGGACGCGTCTCAGGCCGACCGGGAGGATCGCAACACACCTTTCATTCCCGAGTGGTAAATTCGCGAATCCGGGTGCGGCGGTTGGTTCGACCCAGCGCCAGCGCCGAGCATGGACTGACCTGATGACCGACACCGCACCGTCTACCGCCGCCGAAGTGCCCGCCAAGACAGATGCGGGTACGAACGGCGTCGGCCGGTTCGCGCAGCGCCTGCAGAATTCCGCGATCCCGCTCGGTCTCAAGTGGTCGCTCAGCATCGCCACGCTGATCGTGGTCGCCATGGGGCTGCTCGGGTTCTACCTGATCCAACACCAGGAGGTGGCCTATCGGGAGCAGGCCGATCGCTACAGCGCAGTGATCGTCGACCAGCTGCTGCGCGTCAGCGGAGAACCCCTGATGGCGGGCGACTCACTGTCGCTGCAGCTGCTGCTGCAGCGCCACGTCCAGAATCCCCTGATCCTGGGGGCAACGCTGCATGATGCCGAGGGCAAGCTGCAGGCCGATGCCGGGGTCTCCCCGCCGCACGCCGGACCGCCGGCGTCGGCAGGCGACGACCTGGTCGCCTGGGAGTGGGAGAACGGCGAGTATCATGCCGTCTCATACCGCAGCGTGGTCCTGTATCAGGACGTCGCCGCCGGGGATCTGACCGTGAGCTTCGATCGGCTGCCGGTCGAGCAGCGGCTGCGCGAGACCCTGCGTTTCCTGGTCGCTTCGACCGGCCTGTTGATCTCGATCGGTGTGCTGTTCGCGTTCGTGCTGGCCTACCGCCTGTCGCGTCCGATCGAGCGCCTGGCCCGAGCCGGCGAGCTGCTGGGGGCAGGGCGCCCGAGCAACGGTGAGCGGCGCGATGAGATCGGCCAAGTCCTGGAGACTTTCCAGCACCTTGCCGCGGGCTATCTGCGGACCACCGAGGCCGAGGCTGCGCTGTCGCGCTACGTCTCGCCGCAGGTCGCCCAGCATGTCCTCGCCGCGGGGCCGACGCGCCCGCTCAGTGGCCACCGGGTCACCGGCAGTGTGCTGTTCTGCGATATCGTCGGTTTCACGCGGATCTCGGAACAGCGCGACCCCGGCGAGGTCGCCGACCTGTTGAATCACTACTTCGGCTACTTCGCGTTGGCCGCCGAGAGCTGCAACGGTACCGTGGACAAATTCATCGGCGACGCCATCATGGTCGTGTTTGGCGTACCGACCGAAGACCCCCACCATGCCCTGCACGCAATCACCTGCGGACTCCTGATCCAGCAGTTGACCACGCGGATCAATCGGCGGCGCGAGGACGCCGGCGAGGCGACCGTGCGGCTGCGGGTCGGTATCAGCAGCGGTCCCATGCTGGCCGGTAATCTCGGCAGTCCCGATCGCATGCAATACACGGTGGTCGGTGACACGGTCAACGTCGCAGCACGCCTTTGCGCGATGTCCGAGCCTGGTGGAATCCTGCTGACCGAATCGGTGCTGGCCGGTGGGCAACCGGGCAGCCTGATGAATTACCGAACGCTCGGGCCGGCGAGCCTGCGCGGCAGGGCCGAAGACGTCGAGGTTCGTGCAATGGACGTCGCTGCGGTGGCGCACGAGATCGATGCCGATCGGCTGATCGAGCGCATCGTCTCCGAGAGAGCGGCATGAGCCGAAAACTCTGCGCATTGCCGCTGTTCGCGCTGCTTGCCGGGTGCGCCGCGCTGCAACTGCCCGATGGCAGTCCGCAGGAACCGATCGCCACGCCGGCCGACAGCATGGAGGCCGTAACGACGGCACGCGAGTTGGCAACGCAGGAGCGTTGGCAGGCCGCGCTGGACCTGATCGACGAGGCATTGACGGCGGGTAAGGACGTGGCCGTGCTGGAGGCCGAACGCAACGTGCTGGAAACGCAGTTTGCCGCCTGGAAACAATTGCTCAACGACCGCATCATGATCGGCGACGCCGAGAATCAGCACGCCAAGATCACCCTGCTGGATCAGCTGTCCCGCAATTCTCCCAACGACCTGTTGATCGCTTCGCGGCGCCTTTACGCGAAAGAGCTGCTGCGCACCCGTGCACCGGCGCTGACCGAATGCGCCGAACGGTATGTCGAGATCGAGCCGGTGCTGGCGAAACGCTGCTATCAGCTTGCCGCCGACACCGGTCAGGATGAAGCACTCGAAGCGCGCCTGGCGCAGGTTCGCGATCAGATCAAAGCGGGCGAACAGCTGGCCGAAGAACGTGATCGCCTGCGGGCCGAAAAGGCACGCCAACAACGTGCCAAGAGGTTGCTGCAGCGCGCACGTGCCGCGATCCATGCCGGTGATTACCGCAAGGCGCTGAACATCCTCGGTGAGCTTGCGAAGCTTCAGCCGGACAATCCCGAGATCGACGCGCTTGAGCGGACCGCCTGGTCGATGCTCAGTCCGCAGGTCGAAGCGCTGGTCAGACTGGGGGATCACCTCTACCTCGACGAGCAACTGGTCGCCGCGATCGCGACCTGGCGGGCCGCCTTGAGCCTGAAGCCCGGCGACGAAGAGATCGTTGCCCGAATCACACGGGCACAGACGGTGCTGAAACGTCTTGACGACCTACGGGACAAGCAACGCGCGCCGGTCGTGGAGTCGCCCAGTCCGAGCTAGTTCTGCGGTCAAGCGGCCGGCTGTGCGCGCGCGATCGGCGGGAGGTTCAAAGCTGGTACCGAGGGTCGGACTCGAACCGACAAGCTCTTGCGAGCGGGGGATTTTGAGTCCCCTGTGTCTACCAATTCCACCACCCCGGCAACGACGCGGGAGTATAGCGCCTCGCAGAGCGTCGGCAAGGCGGCGTGCTACCATCCGGTCGCGATGCAGCGTCGCGATTTCCACTATGACCTCCCGGAGTCTCTGATCGCCCAGGCGCCGACGGCGCGCCGCGGCGACAGCCGATTGCTGCACCTGCCGTCCGATGCGCAGCAGCCGGCGGACCGACAGTTCGCCGATCTGCCGGACCTCCTGCAGGCCGGTGACCTCCTGGTGTTCAACGATACCCGCGTGATCCCGGCGCGCCTGTTCGGCCACAAGTCGACCGGGGGCCAGATCGAGATTCTGCTCGAACGCCTGGCCGGCGATGGCGAAGCGCTGGCCCTGGTGCGGGCCAGCAAGTCGCCCAGACCGGGTGCGCGTCTGCATGTCGGCGATCGCGTGATCGAGGTCGTTGGGCGCGAGGCCGGGCTGTATCGGCTGAGAATGCCGTCAGGCGGCTTCGCGGAACTGCTCGAGACGGATGGGCATATGCCCTTGCCGCCTTACATCCAGCGGGCCGACGCGGCGGTCGACCGCGAGCGCTACCAGACCGTCTACGCGGCAAGGCCCGGAGCGGTGGCGGCGCCGACCGCGGGCCTGCACTTCGACGAGGCGATGCTGGAGCGCCTGGAAGCGTCCGGGATCGCGTCGACACGGATCACCCTACATGTCGGGGCGGGCACCTTCCAGCCGGTCCGGGTCGATGATCTCGACCAGCACCGGATGCACAGCGAGTGGTTGGAGGTTTCACAGGACGCGGTCGACGCGGTGGCCGAAGCCCGCGCGCGCGGCGGACGGGTGGTCGCTGTCGGCACGACCGCAGTCCGCAGCCTGGAGACGGCTGCGGCGGAAGACGGTGAATTGCGGCCGTTCCTCGGCGAGACCAGCCTGTTCATCCGGCCCGGTTTCGAATTTCAGGTGGTGGATCTTTTGTTGACCAACTTCCATCTCCCGGAGTCGACCCTGTTGATGCTGGTCAGCGCGTTCGCCGGACATGGCCGCATCATGGCGGCCTACCGGCACGCCGTGGCGCAGCGCTACCGGTTTTTCAGCTACGGTGATGCGAGCCTGCTCGAGCGCCGGGATCTCGGCGGCGAGCCATAAAAAAAGGCGCGGCAGGGGATGCCGCGCCCAAGTTCCACCAAAGGAGGATGGAGGAGTGTACTGAAGGATCAGTACTTGAGTATCTTCTAATATAACTACCGCAAAGTCAAACATAAATAATATTTATTGGGGTATTGCTTGGAGTTTGCGAGTCTTAATCAGGATCAAACTGCCCGTCGCGGCAGGCTTCGATTCAAGCGTGGCACCATCGAGACGCCGGCATTCATGCCGGTCGGGACCTACGGGACGGTCAAGGCGATGACGCCGGAGGAACTGGTTGGCCTCGGCGCAGAGATCATCCTGGGCAACACCTTCCACCTCTGGCTCAGGCCCGGAGTCGAGATCATCCGTCGGCACGGCGATCTGCACGACTTCATGCACTGGTCGAGACCGATCCTGACCGATTCCGGGGGCTTCCAGGTCTATTCGCTCGGTGCGATGCGCAAGATCACCGAGCAGGGCGTGCATTTCCGTTCGCCGGTCGACGGTGCGGCGGTATTCATGGGACCCGAGGAGTCGATGGACATCCAGCGCGCGCTCGGCTCGGACGTCGTCATGATCTTCGATGAATGCACCCCCTATCCGGCGACCGAAGAGCAGGCCGGTGACTCGATGGCCCTGTCGCTGCGCTGGGCGGCGCGCAGCAAGGCCGCCCATGGCGACAACCCGAATGCGTTGTTCGGCATAGTGCAGGGAGGGGTTTACAACGCATTGCGCGAACGTTCGCTGGCGGGACTGCGCGAGATCGGCTTTGACGGCTACGCTGTCGGCGGCTTGTCGGTCGGCGAACCACCCGAGGACCGCTGGCGGGTGCTGGACTTCCTCGCCGAGCATCTGCCGGCCGACCGGCCGCGCTACCTGATGGGCGTCGGGACCCCGGAGGACATCGTCGAGGCCGTGCGCCGCGGGATCGACATGTTCGACTGCGTGCTGCCGACCCGCAACGCGCGCAACGGACATCTGTTCACGCACGACGGCGTGGTGCGGATCCGCAACGCCCGCCATGCGCAGGATACCGCCCCGCTGGATCCGGCTTGCGCGTGCTACACCTGTCGGAACTACAGCCGGAGTTACCTGCGGCACCTGTTCCGTTGCAACGAGATCCTCGGTGCCCGCCTGCACACGATCCACAACCTCAGTTACTACCAGCAGCTGATGCGGGATATCCGTCTGGCGATCGAAGAGTGCCGTTTCGAGCGCTTCCGTGCGGACTTCTATGCCCGGCGCGGATTGCCTGTGCCGGTCTGAGCTATGGCATAATCACGCGCCCTCGAGCGACCGGAAAAGCCGCCGCTCATGTTCTCAACTGGAGCGCACCATGAGTCTTTTCATATCCGACGCGATGGCCCAGAGCCCCGCACCGGGCGGCGATGGCGGGCTGTCGCTGCTGTTCCTGATCGGCATGTTCGTGATCATGTATTTCTTCCTGATTCGCCCGCAGGTCAAGCGTCAGAAGGAACACAAGTCGATGGTCGAGGGTCTCAAGAAAGGCGACGAAATCCAGACCATGGGCGGCATGATGGGCAAGATCCTGGAGCTCGGCGACAACTTCATGAAGGTGGAGGTCGCCGACAACGTCGTGGTGACTGTCCGCAAGACGTCGGTCGAAGCCGTGATGCCCAAGGGCAGCCTGAAAGACCTCTGACGCGCACGCCGGCCACGGGTCGCCGTGGACACCCCTCCAGCCTGACGTAACCCTTAAAGATGCTGAATCAATACCCGATGTGGAAGAACGTGCTGGTCGCGTTCGTGCTGTTCGTCGGACTGCTCTACGCGCTGCCGAATATCTTCCCCCAGGACCCGGTGATCGAGGTCACCGGGACGCGCGGCGAGACCGTCGGCGAGACCCTGCAACAGAATGTGCTCGCGGCCCTCGATCGGGCCGGTATCGCGCCGAAAGCCGCCGAGCTGCAGCCCGATCGGCTGCAGATCCGTTTCGCCGGGACCGAGGATCAGCTGTCGGCCCAGGATATCGTGGCCCGCGCACTGCCGCCCGAATACACCCACGCCCTGACGCTTTCACCGGACGTGCCCGGCTGGCTCACGGCGCTGAACGGACGGCCGATGAATCTGGGCCTCGACCTGCGCGGTGGCATCCACGTCCTGATCGACGTCGACATGGAGGCGGCGCTCGACAAGGCAGTGGAGCGTATCGGCGGAAACGTGCGCACGGCGCTGCGCAATGAGCGCATCCGTTACATCACAGTCAGGGAGGACGGCAACGGCGTCGACATCCGCTTCCGCGATGCGGCGTTACGCGACCAGGCGGAAGAGGCGCTCGGTGGGGAGTTCCGCGAACTCGGCGTCACCACGCGCGACGAAGACGGCGAATTCTACGTCCGCTTGTACATGCCGCCGGAGGAGGAGCGGGCCGCGCGGCGTCTGGCCCTGGAGCAGAACATCACGACGCTGCGCAACCGCGTCAACGCACTCGGCGTCGCCGAGCCGGTCATCCAGCGGCAGGGCGAACGACGCATCGTCGTGGAACTGCCCGGCGTGCAGGATCCGGGCAAGGTCAAGGATCTGCTTGGTGCGACGGCGACCCTCGAGTACCGTCTGGTGCACGGCGATCCCTCGCAGGCCTTCGAGGCCGAGCGCACCGGCCGGGTGCCGCCCGGCAGCGCTCTGTACTACGAGCGTGACGGCACGCCAATTCTGCTCAAGCGGCAGGTCATCGTAACCGGCGACGAGATGACCGGCGCCTCGTCCGGCTTTGATCAACAATCCGCCCAACCTGCCGTCTTCGTGAACCTCGACAGCAAGGGCGCCCGGCGTATGCGCAATGTCACGACCGACAACGTCGGTCGTCCGATGGCCGTGGTCTTCAAGGAAAAGCGCACCGTCGACCGCGACGCCGACGGCAAACCGATCAAACAGTGGGTCGAAGAGGTCATCAACGTCGCAACCATCCGCGAGCCGTTCGGGCGCCGCTTCCAGACCACCGGACTCGACAGCCCGCAGGAGGCGCATCAGCTGGCCTTGCTGCTGCGCGCCGGGGCGCTGGCGGCGCCGATCGAGATCGTCGAGGAGCGCACCATTGGCCCGAGCCTGGGCCAGGACAATATCGACCAGGGCTTTACATCGGTGATGGTC
>JASFVZ010000100.1:0-6960 GCA_050049565.1 Chromatiaceae bacterium
TCTGGCGAGCCAATCCCGATGAGGAAACTACCGACTGGAGAGCTGTGTGCGGGAGAACCGCATGCACAGTTCGGAGGGCGGGGAGGACGCGAGTCCTTCCCGACCCCTATCTTTGGCCGACAAGAGACGAGGCGCTCGACTGAGATGGAAGCCTGAGCGCAACGGTCGGACATGGGTCAGGAACCAACACGGAGCCGTCCTTAAGCATTTGCTGATGGATGCTGTATGGATGCTTCACAGCCGTCGCTCCGCTTATGGCAGTTCCCGGCGCAGAGCCGCCATTTGCAGATCACATCACCAGAGCGCAAGACCGGCTACTCCATGACCATGGCGAAGCGGCAGCAAAGCAACCAGAATTCGACTCCTGTCATTTGGAAGATCCGCGTGCGCGGTCAGCCCTAGCGTAAGCCAGCCACCCGCGCTCGGAAAGGTTACTGACACAGCAGCGACCGAGACAACCCCGGCCACGCCTGTTGTCTGTTGCGTTGTGGATGGCGTTCGACGTCTGCGTGGAGCATTCTAGTCTTTGGCAATAGCCGACACCTGGTCACCGGCATCACCCTCGTAGAGCATTTTGAAAAGTTGGCCCGGTCGGGAAAGACGTGGAGGATCGAGCGCATGAAACACAGCACACGCCGCCAGGGGTATTCAGCTTTCAGGGCAGCCACACCGTTGATGCCGCTTGGAGCGCTTGGTCTATTGCTGGCGAGCTGCGCGAACGTTTGGAACGCGGGCGACCTCGCCGATTGGGTGCGCAATCGAGCTGCCGATCACGGTTGCCAGCGCGAATCGATAGCGCTCGAGGACTGGTACACGGAGACCGCCGACGGGAATGTCTGGCATGGAACCTGTCGGGACGCAGATGGAAATGCCAGGTCGTTCGGGATCAACGTAGATTCGGTTTGGAAGCCATCGCAGTGAATGCGTTGACGGTTTGAGGAAGCGCCGCGGTGTGGTATCCGCGGCGCATCGCATGCTCTCACCGAGCCGGGACGAAGGCAAAACGCGCATTGGCGCAGTGACCGGCTGACGTCGGCCCAAGCCCAGATCCATCAGTTGCCGGTCTTCTCCTCAATCGCGTCGCCGGCCTCCTCGATTTTGTCGCCGGCCTGCTCCATCGCCTCGTCGAGCTTGGCCCCGGCCTTTTCGGCGGGGCCCTGTTGTTCGCAGCCGATCAGACCGACGGAAAACAAGGCAATCAGCAGAACAGAAAGAATGTTTCGCTTCATTTTGGAGATGCTCCCTCGACTTGGATTGTTTGCTCGAGTGCGTTTACCGGGTTCAACCTGGTGCACGCCACTGTCCTTTACGAGAGGCTACCCTTTTGCGGCCTGGTCGATCAAACTTGGCGTTCCGATCCAGCCAAGAACTTCTTCACATTTCTGTCATCGGGATCGGCGCAACCAAGGAGAAGCGTACATGGACATCACGGGTTTGTTGATCTTTCTCGCGATCGGCGCTGTCGCCGGCTGGCTGGCCGGCACGCTGATGAAGGGTGGCGGCTTCGGGCTGCTGGGCAACATCATCGTTGGCGTCATCGGCGCGCTGGTCGGAGGGTTCCTGTTCGGTCTACTCGGTATCAGCGCGGGCGGACTGATCGGTTCCATCATCACCGCAACGGTCGGCGCAGCGGTATTGCTGTTCATCGTCGGCCTGATCAAGCGATAAACCGGCCGGCCGTCGATCAAAGAGACGCGCGCCGCCCCTTCCGGGGGGATGCGGCGTCTCTACGAAAGGCCCGAACTCACTCGCTGGGCGCTGCGCTCACTTGTGTGACTGGGTCCACTCGTCGACCTGCTTATCGGCTTCGTCCTTGGCGATGCCGTACTTCTCCTGGATCTTGCCTACCATCTTTTCCCGATTCCCGTCGATCTCTTCGATCTCGTCATCGGTCAGGTCTCCCCATTTGGCGCGCACCGTTCCTTTGACCTGATGCCACATGCCTTCCACTTGATCCCAGTTCATCGCAGTTCCTCCTCTCCACAGATGCTGCATACGTCTTCGAAAAATCAATCAAACACGGATTTGACGCTCCGAGGGACATCCAGCGCTGTCGGGTGTTAGCAGGCGTCGGCCAACGACGCTCACCGGCCGGACTGCGGCAATCCGCCGACCGTCAGCACCCATCTCGATGCGTTGATCACGCGAGCAGTTCCGGTGGAATGTTACCGCCATTGTCCGCGATCTTCTGCAACACGGTCTTGTGCAGCCAGATGTTCATCTGGGCCGAATCGCCCATCCGTTCCTCGGGACAACCGAGCTCGGTGGCCAGTTCCTTGCGCGCCGCATAGCTGCTGTCGATATCGAGCAGCTTCAACAAGTCGACGATTGAGGTCTTCCAGTTGAGCGTTTGCGGATTGGCCGCGGCCAGCTCCTCCAGACGCGCCCGGACGTCCACCACCGACACCGGCGCCGGCGACGACCCGACCGTTGGTGCCGCAGGCTCAGCGCCCGCGACCGGTGCAGCTGCGGCTCCCGGTTGCGCAGCAACCGCAGGGTCGTGGCCAGGGGCGGGGGCGCCCTCTGCGTGCGACAAACCGAGTTTGTCGAGGATCTTTCCGAAAAAGCTCACAGGCATACCTCCTGGCGGTGAAAAACATTGCAGCTGACTCGCGCCCGCTAGCGAACGCCCACGAGATTATCTGGCCTGTCCAGGCAGCCGGACAACCACTTCGTTGTTTCCCGCGACGCCTGCGCTTTCACTCGCTGGATTTCCCAACCTTGACGTAATCATTGCGGCGCCCACAATGACTATTTCCATGAGCGATATGAACCGACCGGTGGTCCGAATCAGTCTCCGTGCAACCGCAAGGGATTCGCGGACCGGAAAAAGGGGATGGATAAGGCGGACAGACCAAGGTTTTGCCCCGTAGCCGAGTGTCAGTTCATGGCCGACAAGAGACTGAAAGCCTTCTCTGCGAGAAAGCCTGAGCTCAACGCTCGGGCATATGGCAGGAATCAACACTGACCAGCCATTAGCGGGATGGCCGATGACGTCTGCTTCGGGCGCGAACCGAACATGGTACTGATGCTTTCGGGCGAGGCCTGGGCTAAGATCCACCTCAGCGCAGAGCGCACGGCAACGTTGATCCAGGGAGACGATATCCCGGTTGCCGCGGGCGATGTTTCAGAGGCGTCGCGTGTGCTGAATCTGTTCGACCGCTACGAGCGTGAGCGAGCCGTTGTCGTTCTGCCAAAGACCTTGGTGCAGGGTCGCATGTAGAATGAAAGAGGCACACCGTCGATATCGCGACCGTTAAATGAACCTAGACATTGAGTCCGGGGGACACATCCATGCAACGAAGAAAATCACGTCTTGTCTGGGCCGCATTGAACGTATGTGCCGCCTTTCTGATCGGCGCCACGCCCGCATTGGCTCAGTCCGAAGCTGATTGTGCGGCTCGTGCAGACCGTGCCGCCCGAGACTCGTCCGGCGCCCTGGGCGGCGCCGTGAAGGGCGGTGCCGGTGGCGCCCTGTTCGGCGCCATTGTCAGCGACAAGAGTCGTAAGGGTGCAAAGCGTGGTGCCGCACTCGGTGCGGTCGTCGGTGGCGCCAGCGGCGCAAGCTCGAAGAACCAGGTCTATAAACGCGTTTACGACGACTGCATGGCGGGGCGCTGAGCGCCGCACCGACAAATCAACCCGTCCGAGAGGATCATCTCCATGTTCAGATCACTTTTCCGTCTAGCCGCTGCGGCCACCACGCTGTTCATCGTTGCCTCGGCGACCT
Source organism: Chromatiaceae bacterium (assembly GCA_050049565.1). GTDB lineage: Bacteria > Pseudomonadota > Gammaproteobacteria > Chromatiales > Chromatiaceae > Thiosocius. Next base: position 3,731 of record JASFVZ010000100.1, read on the forward strand.
CCGGCCTAGCTCTCGCAGCCGACGAACGTGATTTCAGCACCCAGTCGTGCAAAGACATCATGCGCCTGTCCGGTGAAGACCGGGAGATCGCGTTAGCCTTTGCACACGGCTATGTGCTGGGGAAGAAGGGCACAACCCGGTACGATGTCGACAGACTTGCCGGAATCACGGATCGATTCATCGACTACTGCCTCGACAATCCTCGAACGAACGCGCTGCAGTCCTTTGAACGAATAGCCGAATGAGGGCGGGCCCGCCGATCACGGCTTGAGCATTGAGACGATGACCAGGTTTCTTCTACTGCGCACTGCCCGTTCTCGTGGATTCGGTAAGACATTCTGCCTAGCGTACGGTCGCCAATTGTACGCTGCGCGCAGTCCATGGACTCCGCGCCAACTGCCGATTGGTGAGACCAGCGCTGCTGGAGCCCGACCGAACTGCGCTTCCGCCACAACGTCTAGCAACATGGGGCTCGCCGGATGTAGATCAGATCTCGCGCGGCATCGGCATCGACGGGCACCGAGACAGGCGGACTATATCTCATGCTGCTTCTTCGGGGACAGCGTCGACAGAGACAAGAATTAGGTGGACTGCCAAATCGGCTTTTCGCCAGAGAACTACATAAGGATAAAAGTTACCTCTATGCAGGCACTCTGCCTCTCTACCCAGACGGCCCCGAGGCGTCCGCGATCCACTCGTTGCTCAAAGGCGGCGATAAGTTCGTTGACGTCTGATCCATGCAACAGAACCAAGCCCCCTCTTGATGAGGGGCGGGTCTGGATTAGGTGCTAAACGGCGTGACCGCTTAGGCCCTCTGGAGCAGACGCGCCCCCGTTTCTCGCCAACGGCAGCCGTTGGCCGACAAGAGACGAGGCGCTCGACTGAGGTGAAGCCTGAGCGCAATGCTCGGGCATGGGTCAGGATTCAACACCGAGCTGCCTTAAGCCCACAGGGGGATCTCGGCAGCAATTGTCGCGTTGCAGACCAGCGCTCCCGTGTCATTCAGGCTACAGGCAGCAACAATTGGATTTTCCCGCGAGCTTTAGAGCCGTGCCCGCTCTCCGATCTTGGGACGATCGTTTTTTGGAGCGCAGCAGTAGTGTGGCGGTCGCGGCGTGTGTTTGGCTGCCAAATAGCAACGCATACAGTGCGCGGAGTCATCCGCAGCGGGTCGAGGCCCGTTCGCGGATGAACTGGGTTCTGCTTTCGAACGATCAGTAGCGTTCGGGGACGTGCAGCTCCGGTGGCAGGACCTCGCGCTCGTAGTCGGGATTGAACACCCGCTCCGGCAGCGAGATCTCCTCGCTTGGTACATCCTCGTAAGGGATCTGTTCGAGCAGGTGATGGATGCAGTTCAATCGCGCGCGTTTCTTGTCATTGCCGGCGACGATGAACCATGGGGCCTCGGGAATGTTGGTACGTGTCAGCGCCTCCTCTTTGGCCTTGGTATAGGACTCCCAGCGCACGCGCGATTGCAGGTCCATCGGGCTCAGCTTCCATTGCTTCAGCGGATCATGGATCCGCATCAGAAAGCGCAGTTGCTGCTCCTCGTCGGTAATCGAGAACCAGTACTTGAAAAGGCGAATACCGGATCTCACCAGCATGCGCTCGAACTCCGGTACGTCCTGGAAAAACTGCTCGACCTGGTCAGGCGTCGCGAAGCCCATGACGCGCTCTACGCCTGAACGGTTGTACCAGGACCGGTCGAACAGCACGATTTCGCCTCCCGATGGCAGGTGCGGGACATAGCGCTGAAAGTACCACTGCGTGCGTTCGCGCTCGGTCGGTTTGTTCAGCGCGACGACGCGGCAGACACGCGGGTTCAGCCGCTGCGTGATGCGCTTGATGACACCACCCTTGCCGGCTGAATCTCGTCCCTCGAAGATGACAGCGACTTTCTCGCCGGTGTGCTCAACCCAGTCCTGCAGCTTGATCAGTTCGGCCTGCAGCGTCAGCAGTGCGCGAAAGTAGGTGCGGCCGTCGAGTGTCTTCGGGTGCTTCTTCTTGTAAATCTTGCGCAGTTCCAGAGACAGCGCGGGCTCGGACAGTTCGAGCTCGAGGTCTTCGGCCAGCGTATCCTCCAGTTCGGCCTCCAGCCAGTCGGCCGTGTTCTGGTGTTCTTCGTTGTCGGTCATGGCAATGCGCTCCACGTCAGCGATGGCAATTGATCGTTCGGGTTGCTGTGCGGCGCGCTCATGCCCAGGGGGCGGGCGAGTGCGCCTTGGCAGAGATTATCAAAGCCGGCAGGTGGGTGTGGATGACGGCTGAATGACGGTGCCTGGACGCCCGTGTCCGGCTTTGCCGATGATCTCTGAACGGTGAGCAGTAGGTCAGTTGGTCGCGCTCTCCAGCGCGTGCGTCGTGCGCAGCAGCCGTTCGGCCATCAGGTCCGCCATGAACCTGCGGTATGTCTGCTTTGGGTTAGCAGCAATAACGGTGCCCACGATTCCAAACTGTCATCTCGACTCTACCGACAAGGGACTGAAAGCCGTCTCTGCGAGAAAGCCTGAGCGCAACGCTCAGCCATGAGTCAGGAACCAACACATAGACGTCAATTCGGACAAGCAGAATCTTTACCTGAAATCGACGCGAAGCAGACCTGCCCTGGTATTCATGTGAATGTCCGCATCTGTCTGGAGCCGACGTTCTTGCCGTAATCAGCTGACGGCCGCAGTGCGTCTTCAGCAGCCTAGCGCACTGCACAAATGAACGAATGCGAATCCGCGCTGTGATATTTGCGTGAGATCCCCGGTCTAGGATCTCCAGAAGCCGTCACGATCAACCAAGCCTTTGGGGATTGTATGAACCGCCGTCGAATTCTTTTGGTCGAGGACGAGGCTGACATCGCCGATCTGCTCGCGATTCACCTTCAGGACGTCTGCGACCAGCTGATCGTCGCGCGGGACGGTTATCGGGGGATGGGTCTGGCTATGTCGAGCATCTGGTCCTTGATTATCCTCGATCTGCGCATACCCGGACCGGGCGGTCTTGAGATCTGCCGAACGGTACGTCGTGACCGACCCTATCAACCGATCTTAATACTGACGTCGAAATCATCTGAGGTGGACCGGGTTCTGGGACTTGAATCGGGTGCCGACGATTACGTAACCAAGCCTTTCAGCATTCTCGAGCTAGTTGCACGGGTGCGCGCGGTCTTCCGCCGTGTCGAGAGTCTCCAGACAACCACCGACGGGACGGACGAGGCAATGGATGCCTTCAAAGTAGGCGAT
>JASFVZ010000101.1:0-6917 GCA_050049565.1 Chromatiaceae bacterium
CTGCCCGGGCCGCCGTCGGGCAGCATGGTCAACTTGCCGGCACCGGCCTGCAGGAACCAGCCGGCACCCGCCGGACCGAAATCGATCTTCCAGAGCGTGCTGGTCGGGCCCGCCGCCGCATCGGATGGCGGTGGCAGGTCTACGGTCAACAGATAGACGATCTCGACACGGCGATTGAGTGGATTGTCCTCGGCGAGATTGGTCGGAAACGGCAGGTCTGACTCGCCCTTCGCGATCACCGAGAAGCCCGACGTGAAGAACTCGTCGGGATCGATCCCGGCCTCGGCCACCTTGCCGAGCAGGTATTGGTGGACCGCCTGTGCGCGCTGCTCCGACAACAGCTGGTTGCTCTGCGCATCGCCGACCGCGCTGGCCCAGCCAACGATGCGTTTGATCTTGATGCGCAGGTTGCGGCGCCCGTGTTTCTCGACCAGACGGTCGATCGCCGCGCGATGCTCTGCGGTCAGCAGTTCGGGGATGCCGTTGAAGGGCAGATCCTGCAGGATCGCACGGTGGTACTGGAGGATCCGGTCATCGAGATTGACCTTGCGGTCGACCTCCTGGTCGATCCTCTCGACCTGCGCCTCCCGCTGCTCGGCGATTGCGGCTTCGGTGGTTGCGGCCACGCTCGTCCCTCCCCGGCATTTTTATCGCGGTAAGTCTAGTTCAGGAAAAACGTGCCTACCGGGCGGCCGCAGCCGGACTGTGCAGCGGCACGTTCAGGCGACCCAGCCGCCGTTGGACGCACTCAGGGACTCCACCTTCAGCGGCTGATTTCATATCCTCCCTTGATGGGCTCAATCGCTGGACTTGACCGCTGGCAGGGGTACGCTCTCTCCCTGATTTCGGCCGGCGCTCTCGGCTTGCAAGCGGACACGGATAAACAAGTCGCCTGGACTGTCAGTATTGTTGATCGACGCGCAACAGTGATTCCCCAACCGGCAGCGTTATTCTTTACATCAGCAGCGCACAAACTCCAGCCCATAACCACTCACCTGATCAGGAGCCTTTCATGTCACCAATCAAAGACCGCGTCGTCCTCGTCACCGGCGCCAATCGTGGGATCGGCAAGAGCATCGTCGAGGAGTTTCTGCGTGCCGGCGCGCGCAAGGTCTACGCGGGCGTTCGGAAGCCGGAGTCGGTCGATGAAATGGTGGCCTTGCACGGTGATCGCATCGTCCCGCTGCGTATCGATCTGAATGATCCGGACAGCATGACCGCCGCGGCCCAGGATGCGCCGGATGTCGAGATCGTTATCAACAATGCCGGCATCCTGAACGTCGCGAACCCGCTGGCCAGCAACGCCGTTGCAGCGATGCAGGAGGAAATGGAGGTAAATGTCTATGGGCTGATGCGCATCGCCCAGGCCTTCGCTCCGGTCTTGAAACAGAACGGTGGCGGCGCGCTGGTGCAGATCAACTCTGTCGCCTCGATCAAGAACTTCGCGGATTTCTCGACCTATTCCGCATCCAAGGCCGCGTCGTACTCGATCACGCAGGGATTGCGCGACACCTTACAGTCGCAAGACACGCGCGTGCTCAGCGTGCACCCCGGCCCGATCGCAACGGACATGGCCAGCAGTGCCGGTCTGGGCGATATCGCGGAGCCGGCCGAACTGGTTGCCCAGGCGATCATTGACGCGCTCGGCTCTTCCGATTTCCACGTGTTCCCCGATACGATGGCCAAGCAGGTCGGTGCCGCCTACCAGGACTTCGCCAGCAACGTCGTCGAAGCGAACCTGATGGACGGGTGATTTGCTGCTCCGGCGATCGGGCTCGCCGCCGGACGCCGACCCAGGGCAGCGAATCCAAGCTCGGGATCGATCGTGACGCCCTGTTGCCCTCGTCGCCGTCGCCACGAGGGTACCGCAGGCGTCAGCTGGGACAGTTGCCGTTGATTTCGAACGACGCGCAACGACCGGGGCACATCCTGGCGGGCGCCCGACCTACCGCGTCTGCATCATCCGTCACGGCCCCCCGAGGTGTGACTGAAGTTGCCGATCGCCATGGCCAAGATGCCGAAGGCGAGAAGCAACCAGGCGCGATAATCGATGATTCCATCTATCTGCGATCCGCCAGCGACCATCAACATGAACGCCAGCAGAGTCAGCCCCCCGCCGAAAATCCAAAATATCCGCGCAGTCATTACAACCTCCACCGCGGTTACAGCTCCCTTATTCGAGTTTAGCTTATCGCCGATTACTTATTTAATGCATTGATGCTCCGCAATCATCGCTGGCTGCTCAACCCAACACCTCATGGACTGCAACCATCCGAAGGGCAGTTGCCGACAGCAACCGCCCGCTCGTCGAAATGGGCTCCGAGAAATTCACCTGCCCGCCACGCATTTCCTGCAGTACCTCCAGCTTTGGCTGTCCGCGAGAAGCGGTCGCGGTCGCATCGTCGCCCGACCACGGCGCACCAGCGATCCGGACGCCCCGCGTACCGGGCAAGGGCGACTGCCATTGATCCGCGACCGAAATCTTCCCGACAGGCATGCCTTCACGGGTTTCCTGACCTATTCTTCCTGAGCTGGCTGCGCCTGTTCGCGCCGCCAGAGACTCAAAAAACTACTAGACAGCATGGGGAGGGAGAAGGATGAACAAACAACGGGCGATTGGCCTTGCCCTGGCAGCACTGTTAACGAGTGTTTCACAAGCGGAAACCGAGTCCTCGAAAGCGCGGGGCGGGCAGTTGTACGACAATTGGTATGCAGTGACTGGCGCCAAGGCGCCGGATGCGATGCACCCGCTCTACCCGCCGAGCGGAAACTATGCCGCCAAACCCAAGAGCAACTGGCGCTGCAAAGAGTGTCACGGCTGGGACTACAGGGGTGCGGACGGCGCCTACCAGTCCGGCAAACATGCCACCGGCATCAAGGGCATCGATGGTGCAGCCGGTCAAAGCGAGGACAAGATCATCGCGCTACTGAAAGCGCCCGAGCATGCCTATGGCGACAAACTCTCGGATGCCGACCTTCAGGATCTCGCGACCTTCATAAAGACGGGCCAGTTGGACATGGACGACTATGTCGACCGGGCCAGCAAGCAGCCGATCAACGGCGACGCCGCGCAAGGGGCCGCTTACTACAACACGATGTGCGCCCAGTGCCACGGCAGAGACGGCAAGAAGCCCAAAGGGATGAAGTCGTTCGGCAAACAGATGGGCAACCCCTGGGAGGTCATGCACAAGATCCTGAATGGTCAGCCGGATTCCGAGATGCCGGCGCTCAGGGCGCTCGACCGACAGGTCGTAGTCGACATCATGAGCCACCTGACAACCTTGCCGGAGTGATCGGTTTCCAAGCCGACAGGCGGCCTCGGAGTTCGGTAACACCCGGCTGACCCAGCGTCGTCGGCAAGGCCCGCGAGCGCTGGATCAGTCGGTACTGCTTCCGGCGAACGCAACGCTGACGATCGGGCTCGTGGAGCGGTGCGGAGAAAGCACGGCAGTCCGGCCATTGCGGGCTTGCACACCTTGGATGGTGCACGCCAACCCGATCGCAAACGGCTGCTGCACGTGCCAGCCAGGATCCCGGGTCAGCAGCCGGCCACGGCCAGGCATCGGACCGGAAGCCCGAACCTGCCGTGAGGAAAACACTAATCACCGGAGCCCGGCCAGCCCGGTGGCACGCTCGGCCAGCGCCGACGCTTTCGGGTAGCGTGCATAAACGGCAAACAGGAGGTTCTCCGTCGACCAACCCTCAAGCGACCTATCGCGAAGCCGATGATTCAGACAATCGTATGGGCCCACGGGAGAAGTTCTTGCACAAGCATCTGGGCAGTGAGCTTGCCGTCCAGGTGGTCCGTTTGGCCGATGCCGCCCTGGCGGGGCGGGCACCTTCCCGTGCCATTATGATCGTGAACGCGGGTTCGACTCTCCAGGAAAGTTCGGGAAGCGCACAACCGAAAGTGCTCGTTCGATGATTGTTCCGTTTCGATCTTACCGATGGCGGATAAAACGATTTAGAACGGCTTTCCCTTGCCTGCTGGCCGCCGGCCTGTCGGCCTGTGCGGTGCAGGGTGTCAAGGAGCAGGAGCAACCTGCCGAACCAATGTCCGACGACATCGTGCGGCTGGAACAGACCGTGGGTCGGCAAAAACGCCACATCATGCAACTCGAACTCCAACTGGTGGCGAGGCAATCGGAGATAATGCGGCTCTCGTCTGCGCAGGAGCAGGCTATTCAAGAACTCGTGAGGCTCAAGTCCAAGCTACGCAGTCGCAACAGCAAGGCCGAGACCGTTGCCAATCTCGCGGAGGTGAAGCTCTCGCTGCAAGCCGCGCAAGCGGGCAAAGCCGGGCAACACCGTGACGACGGCCTGAGACGCGCACGGCAGTACATTGCGATGAGCGAAGCGGCTTTGGAAGAGAGCAATTACGACGGCGCGTCCTACCTGATCGGCCAAGCGAAAAATTCGTTGCGCACGTCGATCGAACCATCCGATGGGTCCTCTGAAGACGACAGTAAAGCGATCCTCTTCGCCCTACCCGTTCAAATGACGGTGACGCGCAGGTCCAACGTACGCGCCGGCCCCGGTACTGATACCGAGGTACTGGCAACCTTGGACCCTGGGGCGTCGGTGTCGGCGACCGGATATCGGGGGCTGTGGGTGCGAATCCAGAGGCAGCGGGAAGGCGTCGGCTGGATCCATTACAACCTACTCAAAAGCGACCTGTGACTCGCGTTCAAGAGACATCCAGCTCCCGCACCGCCGGGTGATGGGTGACCTTGCCACGGGGCAATCTGGCCAACACGGCCCGGTTCCTTCCTTCGCGTTTGGCCTGATAAAGCGCCGTGTCCGCGCGCATGATGAGCTGGTCTTCGGCGTCGCCAGACTGGATCTCCGCGACACCGATGCTAACCGTGAACCGGAGACTGGATTCTTTGACAGCGACACTGGTGGATTCGACGGCCGCACGGATACGTTCCGCCGTCTGTAGTGCCTCTTTCCCGCGGGTATCTTCGAGGATGATCAGAAATTCCTCGCCACCGTAGCGACCGGCTGAGTCCACGGTTCTGAGCAGGCGCTTGAAGATAGCGCCCAGTTCGCTCAACACCTGGTCTCCGGCCATGTGGCCGACATCGTCATTTATGCGCTTGAAGTGGTCGGCATCGGCCAGGAGCACAGAAAACGGCGTGCCTTTACGGCGGAAACGGTCGAGGTGGCCCGTCAGTATCTCGAGGATATGTCTGCGATTGGCCAGCTGTGTCAACGAGTCCATGGTCGACAGTTCTTCCAGACGTCCCCGGCTCTGCCTGAGCTGGTCGACCATGTCATTGAACACCATTGTCGCCGTGCCCAGCTCATCTTGGCGTTGCACCGGAATGCGCACGTCGAGATCGCCGTTGGCGACCTTGCCGGCTGCCTCAGTCAGCCTCTTCAGGGGCGAAATGATCCCCCGCGCCAGCAGGTAGGCGAACAAACCGATTAGCGTGGCCAGGGCGCCGACGACGATTACCGTCGTCGTGCGCAGCTCTATCACCTCGGCGAGCACCTGGTCGCGCCCCTGCTCCATGACGATATGCCAATCGAACTCAGCCATCGGCGTGCGGGTGCCCAGCACCGGCACACCTTGATCATTCACGTACTCACCGAGTTCGTTGGGCGGCAGTCCCGCCTCGTATTCAGACCCAAGAATGGTCGCGGTCCCGTCGTTCCGCGTGGATAGCAGGATTTTTCCGTTCGGACCAACGAGCGAAAGAGCGGCTGCTCCCGCCTGCTTGTCCTCGTTGGCCAGGACCGCGGTCATGATGTCGGCCAGTGAATCGAGCTTGATCTCGGCCGCCAGGAATCCCAGAGTCCCGCCGCTCCCGGACAGGACAGGCACAGCAGCCAAAATCAAAGGTGCCTCCCCCTGGCGCCCGTATACCTCTCCGACAATCACCTCCCTGGCCTGTAGCTGTTCCTGCCAGTCGTCAGGCAAGGCGATCGAACCCTCGCGCTGTGGGCTCTGTGTCAGCAGGTCTGCGTCCCGATCGAAGATCAGGAGTCGTGAATAATCGTCAAATTCAGACTGCACCAGCGCGAGATAGCTTTCCATTCGTACGAGCTCGGCGCCGCCAGCATGGGGAGCTCTAGCATTCCCACTGCTGCTCAGGGTCAGATAGTCTTCCAGCCCTTCCGAGAGCAGGTAAGAGCTCGCGAAGACCCGGATATTGTAGTAGCGCTCCTTGAACCAGAAATCGAACTCACGCCTTACCTGGTCGACGGTATCGAGCATTTCCCGCTGGGAACTCTTGAACAGGGCCTTTTCGGCCTGGTTGAAATAGGCCCAACCGAGGCCGAACGATGGCAGGAGAGTGACCAGTACCGCAAAGATGAGTATGCGGTTGGTGACACTGGGCAACCGAAAATGTAGGCGACGCGAAGCCATGTCTGCCCTGTTCGGGGCCTCCAAGACGCGATCCCGCCAACGCTGCCCGACGGCGAGACCGATCAATAACGAACCTGTGTCCGGCCGGCTGCTCTTCCAGAACTGCCGTACCGGCGGACGATCATGACGAACCCAACCCACGCTGTGCCCAAATCGTCGCCGTGTCCGTTAGCGGCACGACTTTGCGAGTTTGCATCTCGCATCGTGAGATCGCGGTCATCGAGCGTGTCGACGGGCAGCCTCGAGCGCTCGACGTCGTCGACCTGTCCGGGACGATTCGGCCCTCTAAATCTAGCATTCCGAGACGGCTGCGTGTCGATTCGGCCGAAAAGCGCCAAGCGGCGGCTTCTCGCCGACAGCCCCTTCGGACGATGGATGAAGACAGATTCGGCATGTCCCAGCCCGGCTGGGATAAAGCCTTACAAAATCGGGCTGGGGTCCGGGGCGGCGACGGTCGGCGACTCCCCTTCCCGACCCGACCCGCCGGGTCGGAGCGGAGTGGCGCCCAGCAAAGCCGGCGCCTTTTCAGGCATCAGCGCCA
>JASFVZ010000102.1:0-6916 GCA_050049565.1 Chromatiaceae bacterium
GCGCAGGCTCGGTCTACGGGCCAGGACCTCGTCGATCAGCGCCTGCGGCGGCGGGCGCAGGCAGTCCGGCGGGCCAGTGTCGAACCCCCAGGCGCGGACCACAAGTCCCATGGCGGGATTGAACAACCCTTCACTCTGCTCGGACAGACGTCTCGACAGGTTCAGCAGTGGCAGCAGCGACGGCGGGGCGGGGAAGGTCCGATCACCGCCGTTGATCAGTGTATTGACCCGCGCCAGCGGACTGGTCGGCCCGGTGCTCCACGCGCTATCCATCAACGTGAAGTCTCTGGCGAGGATGTCGGTGGCCTCGGCGGCATGCCGCCGGCTGACCCCGATCAGGGTGATCTCGACATCCGTTCCAAATGCAGTGGCCTTGCCCCGCGCGACCGGATCCTTGGCGCCGCATCCGGTGCCCAGGAGCATGATGGAAACGACCAGGCTTGCGGTTAACAGTCGGCTGGTCGTGGCAGGGATTCTCATACTGCGAGTTTCTGCTCGATGCAATCCAGCAGGATTGCGCTGATGTTCAGGTTGTAGAGGCTGTCCAGTTCGCGAATGCAGGTCGGGCTGGTGACGTTGACCTCGGTCAGGTAGGCGCCGATGACGTCCAGACCGGCGAACAGGATACCGTGTTCGCGCAGTCGCGGGGCGACAATCTCAACGATCTCCCGGTCCCGACCGGTCAGCGGCACCCCTTCGCCACGCCCGCCGACGGCAAGATTGCCGCGCGTCTCACCTGCGGTGGGTATACGGGCCAGCGCATAGGGCACCGGCTTGCCGTCGATCACCAGGATGCGTTTGTCGCCCGCGCTGATCTCCGGGATGAATCGCTGCGCCATCGCGAACCGTCGACCGTGATCCGTGAGGGTTTCGATGATGACGTTCTTGTTCGGATCGTCGCCGCGTACCCGGAAGATCGAGGCCCCGCCCATCCCGTCCAGCGGCTTGAGGATGATGTCGTCGAAACGGCCAAGGAAGTCGGTAAACGCGGCGTGCTTGCGGCTGACCAGGGTCGGCGCACAGACCTCTGGAAACCAGGCGGTAAACAGCTTTTCGTTGGCATCGCGCAGGGCCCGCGGGCGATTGACCACGACCACGCCCTGCGCCTCGGCCTGCTCGAGCAGGTATGTGGTATGCACATACTCCATGTCGAACGGCGGATCCTTTCGCATCAGGACGACGTCGAGTTGTTCCAGCGGGCGCTGGTCGGAATCGCTGAGGTCGAACCAATCGTCGGGGTCATCGCGCACCGACAGGGCGCGCATCGACGCGGTACATAGCCCGCCATCCAGCGCCAGATCGCCCTGCAGCATGTAGAAGAGTTGCCAGCCCCGCCGCTGTGCCTCCAACAGCATGGCGAAGGTGCTGTCCTTACGGATCTTGATCGCGTCGATCGGATCCATCACGACGCCGAGTGCAATCGACATACGGCACCCCCCGAAGTGTGCGTCAGTTCGCGATAAGCCAAACCGGCCCGGCGAAGTGGCCTGGGCCGGCGGCCATTGTTGCAGACCGTCAGGACGCTTGCGAACACACTAGCGGGGCGGCTTGTGGCGCCCGCTCGCTCACGCGTTTTGCGCCGGTACGACAGGCTGAGCCGCGCAGAAGTGCCAGCCGTTGTTTGTGTTTGGCTCCCACGCCTCAGTCGTCTTACGCGGATGCGCTAAGGTCGTCGGCGCATCGACCGATACATAAGGCAGCGGATCGGCAGTACCGCCTTCCATTGGGCGCTGGTTGGGTAGCCAGACTTCTCAGGTAGGCAGGTTTCGAATCCAGGGTTCGGTGGCAAGCCGCTGGCACGCGAAATCGGGCAGCTCGGGCTGCCCAAGCGGTAGAATCTAAGTACTATCGCGCTGGGGCACAGAGGCGCGGCCTTCAGGCCTGACAAATATCGCGCCGCTGCAGCGACGCAATGGGATACGGATACAGGGGATTCACGGTGAGTAGCGATAACGCAGTGGACATCAGTGGGCTGAAAGTCATGGTGATCGACGATAGCAAGACGATTCGTCGCACCGCGGAGACCCTGTTGAAGAAGGCCGGCTGCGAGGTGCTGACGGCGACCGACGGCTTCGAGGCCCTGTCGATCATTGCCGATCACCACCCCGATCTGATCTTCGTCGACATCATGATGCCGCGACTCGACGGTTACCAGACCTGCGCGTTGATCAAGCATAACGAACTCTACCGGGGGATTCCGGTGATCATGCTCTCGAGCAAGGACGGGCTGTTCGATCGGGCCCGCGGTCGTATCGTCGGGTCCGAGCAATACCTCACCAAGCCGTTCACGCGTGACGAGCTGCTCGGAGCGATTCGAAAGCACGCGAAGAAAGCCGCCTGACCCTCGTCCTCCTTTTCCCGATCCAGTCGCTGACAGACCTCAAGACATGGCCAAGATCCTGATCGTTGACGATTCGCCAACCGAACTGCATGTGCTGGCGAAAATCCTGAAGGAAGGGGGGCACGATGCGGTGACTGCGACCGACGGTGAGTCCGGCATTGCGGCAGCCAGGGCCCAGGCGCCCGATATGATCCTGATGGATGTGGTGATGCCCGGGCTCAACGGCTTCCAGGCGACCCGCAAGCTCAGCCGGGACCCGAAAACCCAGAACATCCCGATCCTGATGGTTACCACGAAAGACCAGGAAACAGATCGCGAGTGGGGGCTTCGGCAGGGTGCACGCGGGTATCTGGTCAAGCCGGTGGACGGTCAGGAGCTGTTGCAGACGATCGGCGAACTGCTGAACTGCTGAACTGACGAGCGATGATCGAGCTCCCGGAAAACCCGCTGACTGTCACTGAGGTCATGACCGCGCTGGCCGACATGGAGTCGCGCAGCGAGCAGGCGGCAGCACGTCTGCCGGAGACCGAGCGAACCGATCCGATGTGGGACGGCTTGGTGTTCAGTGTGGCGGGGGTCCGCCTGGTCTGCGCAATGACCGAGATCAGCGAAATGCTGCCGCATCGTGAGCACGTGGTCCGGGTCCCGGGTACCAAGCCCTGGGTGCTGGGGCTGTCCAACGTGCGCGGCAGCCTGCTGCCGATCGTCGATCTGCAGGTCTACCTCGGTGGCAAGGCGATCGTGCCGTCCAAAGCGGCGCGGATCCTGGTGCTGCGGCTGCGTGGTCTGGTCGTCGGCCTGCTGGTGCCATCGGTCCAGGGGATGCGTCACTTCTCGCTCGAGAACAAGCTGCCGGACGCCCGCATCAAGGGCGCGCTCGGCGCCTATGTGTACGAGGCGTTCAGCGTCAAGGACAACGTCTTTCCCGTGATCAGCATGCAGGCGCTGGTCGCTGATCCAGAATTCCGTTCAGCGGCCGCTTAACTGAGGACCACGGACTCAATTGCCGCATCGGCGGCTCAACAAGGATCTAGGGGGAAGGGCGCCGGACGGCGCAGCTGAGAAACGATGAAACGAAAGGCTAAATCCATTGGCGGTGGCAACACGCTGATCCCTGTACTGACCGTTCTGGTGCTGATAGCCGTCATTGCGGCGATATTCTCCGTCGCAACGGTCTCACGCTTTGAGCGCCATGGCGAAGAATACCTTCTGCGGGTCGCAGAGCTCCGGGTGGTGGCACAGAAGGTGGCACGGGAGGCGGTACATGCCGCGACGGGCGACGAAATCGCGTTTGAAGCTCTCAGGGACAACCGCGACCGATTCGTCGTCCTGCTCGACCAGCTCAAGCTGGGAGATCAGCAGGCCGATCTGCCGGCGGTCCCGGCGGCGCTGGGCGATGTTGTCGGTGCGGTCGACGAGAACTGGCTGCGCTTGCGCGATCGGGTCGATCAACTCCTCGTGAACCAGCAGGCAATCCTCTCGGTTCGTGAGTACACCGACGTCATTGCCGAGACGGTTCCGCAGCTGCAACGGCTCTCGGAGGATGTTGCCGAGGGTCTGGTCGACAGCGCAGCGGACCCACGACTCGTGATGATCGCCAGCGGTCAGCTGATGCAGGCCGAACGTCTGCGCGAGAATGCCGGCCGGGTGCTGGGTGCCGGGGATTCGACCGCCGACGCGGTCGATGCACTGGCTCGGGATAGTCAACATCTGGGCCGGGCGATCAATGGCATGCTGGCCGGCGATCCGGGGATCGGCGCCTCTCCGGTCGAGGACCAGGCGATGCAGCGCACGCTCGCCCGTGCAGCAAAACTGTATCGCTCGATCAACGATCATGTCGCAGAAATCGTAGAGCTGTCGCCGGTCGTGGTGCCTGCGCTGCAGGCCATCGACGGCGTCCCGGCAGCGACCGACAGCCTGGATGACGCGGCCCTCGGACTGGTAGCGGCATTCAATGAAGACGCCCATGTCTCCAGCATTGGTCCGGTCACGGTCGGTCCGACGCTGGTGACCCTGCTGGGAATCGGCGCGGCGGTCCTGTTGCTGCTGCTTGGATTCGCCCTGCTGCGCGAGGCGCGGCAGCGGGCCCAGGAGGCGGACCAACAGAACCTGCGCAACCAGGCGGCGATCCGGCGACTGCTCGATGAGATGGTCGATCTGTCCGACGGTGACCTGACGATCGAGGCGACCGTCACCGAGGACATCACCGGCGCCATCGCCGACTCGGTCAACCAGGCCGTCGAGGAGATGCGCACGCTCGTTACCACGATCAACGAGACCTCGGTGCGCGTATCGGCGTCGGCCCAGGAAACACGGGCAACCGCGCTGCAGCTCGAAGAGGCCTCGGACCACCAGCGCAACCAGATCGAGAACGCCTCCGAGACCGTCAAGTCGATGTCGGAGGCGATGAGCCGTATGGCCGACGAGGCCGGAAAGTCAGCGCGCATCGCGCGCGAGTCAGTCGATATCGCGTCGGCCGGCGGTGGCACGGTCCGGAAGACCATCAGCGGCATGGACGGCATCCGCGAGCAGATCCAGGAGACCTCGAAGCGCATCAAGCGGCTGGGCGAGAGCTCTCAGGAGATCGGCAACATCGTTGAGCTGATCGAGGATATCGCCGACCAGACCAACATCCTGGCACTCAATGCCGCGATGCAGGCCGCGATGGCCGGCGAATCCGGCCGGGGGTTTGCGGTGGTGGCCGACGAGGTGCAGCGCCTCGCCGAACGTTCAGCGAATGCGACCAAGCAGATCGACGCGCTGGTCAAGACCATTCAGGCGGATACCAACGAGGCGGTCAGCTCGATGGAAGCGAGCACCACCGGTGTCGTGAACGGTGCAAAGCTGGCGGAGGATGCCGGCGAGGCCCTGCAACGCATCGAACAGGTATCGCAGGAGATCGCCAGCGTGACCCAGGTGATCGCCACGCAGTTGGAGACGCACTCGAAAGAGGTTGGCTCGATCGACGACACGATGACCGTCGTGCAACGGATCACCAGCCAGACATCGGAAGGTACCGAGCAGACCACCCAGTCGATCGAGACGCTGGCCCAGATGGCAGAGCAGCTGCGCCAGACAGTGGCACGCTTCAAGCTGCCCGATGACGTACCAGCCGGTTGATGCAGGAAGCGACAATGAACCAACAACAGCGCCAAGATCGAAGCGGTTTACGCTGGATTCGCAGCGAGTTGGACCAGACCTTGCGCGAGGCCCGGACCGCGCTCGAGGATTTCGTCGACGGCAGTCCGGATCGCATCGGCGAGACAATCGAACGGTTGCACCACGCCCACGGTGCGCTGGACATGGTGCAGGTCTATGGCGCTGCGATGTTGGCCGACGAGATGGAGCAACTCGCGCTCGCGTTGGCCCGTAAGCAGGTCAAGAGTACCGACGCGGCGGCCGAGGCCCTGATGCTGGGCATCGTCCAGCTGCCGGCCTACCTCGAGAAGATCGAGGCCGGAGGCGCCGATGTCCCCTTGGTACTCCTGCCCGTTTTGAATGACATCCGTGCCGCGCAGGATGCGCCTTTGGTCTCCGAGACCTCGTTGTTCGCACCCAAGCTGGATGCGGTCATTGCGGCCGATACCGTCCGTCCGGGCACGGGGAATCGTGATCTGCCGCACTTGATCCACCACAAGCGCAGCCACTACCACCGGGCCCTGTTGCATCTCATCAAGGGGCAGAATGTCGACCAGGCGCTGGGCGAGCTGCACGACCTGCTCGACGCATTGAACAGTGCCGCCGGGACGGCCCGGCTCAGGCGTTTGCTGGACGCCGGCCAGGCGCTGACCCGGGTGCTGCAGGAAGACGAGAGTGGTCCGAGCCTCGCGGTCAAACCGCTGTTCGGCAAACTCGACCGGGTCTTCAAAGCGATCATCGACCAGGGCGAGGAAGTCGCGATGCTCGACTTTCCGGTCGAGCTGCTAAAGAACCTGCTCTACTACGTCGCCAGGTCGGGCTCGACCGATCCGATGGTTGTCGGAGTGCGCCAGTCGGCGGAACTCGCCAACGGGTTTGCTGATGAACAGGCCGCTGATGCCGTCGATCAGATCGGCGGACCGGATCGGGAGATGTTCGCAGCGGTCGCTGAGGCGCTGGCCCAGGACCTGCGCGATGTGAAGGATCGGCTCGATCTGTTCATGCGCAGTGACCGTGGTGAGTTCGCGCGAGTCACCGCTTTGGCGGCGGCGATCCAGCGCATTGGCGACACGCTCGGTATGGTCGGTCGCGGCGATCTGAGGGCGCGTCTGAAACAGCGTACCGATGAGCTTCGCGCCGCCGAGGCCGCCAGTCAGGCGCCGCCGGAAGACCGACTGATGCTGCTGGCGAGCGACCTGTTGTTCGTCGAGGCGTCGCTCTCCAGTCTCGCGAGTGGTGCGAAAGAAGGCGGCGATCCCGATGGCGCGATGGATGGCGTCTACTCCCAGTCGCTGTCGGAAGGGGAAATGAACCTGCATTTCCGTGCCGCGGTCGACGAGGCGATGGTGGATATCGCCAAGACCAAGGAGGCGATCCTCCAGTATCTGGACAATGCCGAACAGGCGACACAACTCAACGAGTTGCCGCAACGCCTGC
>JASFVZ010000103.1:0-6915 GCA_050049565.1 Chromatiaceae bacterium
AGTGCGACACATTGTTACCCGTCATCGGCCGTTTGCCGGTGACTTGACAGATTTTTGACATCGTACTGTCCAGAAATCGCTCGATGTGAACCGGTCGAGACCCTCGGGCGGACCGGCCGGAAAGGCGGCATTTTATACTTGAACCGCCGAGTCGGGTCAAGCGAGCTGCCCTGTCAAATCAGCCCTCGCTCGGCGAGCGAACAGCAGACGCCGTCGCCGACGACCAGGTGATCGAGCACTCGGACGTCGATCAGCCCGAGGGCGGCGCGCAGGCGCTCTGTCACCTGTCGATCCGCCTCGCTCGGTTCGGCGACCCCAGAGGGATGGTTGTGACTGAGGATCACCGCTGCAGCGTTATGGTGCAGAGCACGCCGGACGACCTCGCGCGGGTGGACGCCGGCGCTGTCTATCGTGCCCCTGAACAGTTCTTCGAAGGCCAGCACACGGTGCCGGTTGTCGAGAAACAGAATCGCGAATACTTCATACGGGCGATCGCGCAGCCGGCTCAGCAGGTAGCGCGCCGTGGTATCGGGATCCGTGATGGTCTCGCCGACGCGCAGCCGTTCGTCGAGGTGGCGCCGGCCCATTTCCAGGACGGCCTGCAGTTGCGCGAACTTTGCGCTGCCAAGTCCCGGCGCTTCGCAGAAGGTATCGTGTTCGGTCTTGAGCAGGGCGCGGAGACTGCCGAAGCGCTGCAGCAGGTCCCGCGCGAGGTCGACGGCACTCTTGCCCTGTACGCCGGTCCTCAGGAAGATCGCGAGCAATTCGGCATCGCTCAGTGCCCCGGGGCCGTCACGCAACAGCCGTTCGCGCGGCCGCTCGTTGGCAGGCCAGTCCTTGATTGCCATTCCCGCTGCGCTCCTTGCAGTGGTTTGATTTCGCCAGCTCTGGCGAGTTGGTGAAGCCTAACCCGACAGCCCAGTTCCGACAACGGATTACTTTGCGCACACGGGCGTCTCAGTTAGGCTAACGCTCGCAGCGCAAGCAACTGGCCAGGATCCTGACCTTTGACTGACGAGCACCTTCGGGGGCGCCGAATCCTGCTCGGCGTGTGTGCCGGGATAGCGGCTTACAAGGCGGCGGAACTCGCTCGCCTGTTGGTCCGGCAGGGAGCGACCGTCCAGGTCGTGATGACGCGCTCTGCTCATCAGTTCATTGGCGCCCTGTCGCTGCAGGCCATCACCGGTCGACCGGTACGGGACGACCTGTTCGATCCGGCGCACGAGGCGGCGATGGGGCATATCGAACTGGCGCGTTGGGCCGATCTGGTCGTCGTGGCACCCGCTACCGCCGACTTCATGGCACGCGTCGCCTGCGGGCTGGCCGATGATCTGCTCACGACCCTGTGCCTTGCATCGCCGGCGCCGCTGGTCCTTGCGCCGGCGATGAACCAGGCGATGTGGCAGCATCCGGCGACCGTCGACAATGTCGCCCGCCTCGGTGCGCGGGGCACGCAGTTCCTCGGCCCGGCGGTCGGCCCACAGGCATGCGGCGATGTCGGCCCCGGCAGGATGCTCGAACCCGAGCAGATCTGCTCGGCGCTCGCCGCTCAGCCGACCCCCGGCCGACCTCTCGGCGAGGTGATGCAACGCCTGCCCGGTCGACGTGTGCTGGTGACCGCCGGCCCGACCCGCGAACCGATCGACCCGGTGCGCTTCATCGCCAACCGCAGCTCCGGAAAGATGGGTTTCGCCATCGCCGCGGCGGCGGCGGCCCATGGCGCTCAGGTCACCCTGATCGCCGGGCCGGTCGCGCTGCCGACCCCGGTCGGCGTGGAGCGACACGATGTGGAGACCGCGCGCGAGATGCACGACCGGGTGATGGCGGAAATCCCGGCGTGTGACATCTTCATCGCCTGTGCGGCGGTAGCCGACTACCGACCCGTCGAGGAGTCTTCGCAGAAGATGAAAAAAGCCGCGAAGCACCTGGCACTTGACCTGGCGCGCAATCCCGACATTCTTGCCGACGTCGCCGCCGGCTCGCCGCGGCCGTTTTGCGTCGGTTTCGCGGCGGAGACACAGGACCTGGCCGGCTATGCCGAGCAAAAGCGCCGTGCTAAGGCGCTCGATATGATTGCCGCTAACGACGTCAGCGCATCGCAGGGCTTCGACAGAGAAGACAATGCACTGCTGGTGTTGTGGGAAGGCGGGCAGGCCAACCTGCCACGGCAGTCGAAATCCAGGCTGGCTTATCGGCTGGTCGAACTAATCGCGGACCGTTTTGATGCACAGACTGCAGCTGAAGATTCTCGATCCGCGTCTCGGTGAGGCCTTTCCTCTGCCGGATTATGCGACACCCGGATCGGCCGGCATGGATCTGCGCGCCATGCTCGATGCGCCGATCGATCTCCAACCTGGTCGCACTGAACTGCTCCCGACCGGGCTGGCCATCCACATCGGCGACCCGGCGTTGGCCGCGGTCATCCTTCCGCGGTCGGGACTGGGTCACAAGCATGGGATCGTGCTCGGGAATCTCGTCGGCCTGATCGATTCCGATTACCAGGGACAGCTGTTCGTATCCTGCTGGAACCGCGGAGACCAGCCGTTTCGCATCGAGGTCGGCGAGCGTATCGCGCAGCTGGTGCTGGTGCCGGTCGTGCGGGCGGTATTCGAGCAGGTCGAAGAATTTGACGAGAGCGACCGCGGCAGCGGCGGTTTCGGACATTCCGGTAGGCACTGAACTATGGCGTTGAGACGCAAAAAGGACGATGTGGCTCAGCCGCGGCCGGCCAACGTGAAGCGAGGCAGGGCACTGTTGCTGTACTTCCTTCCTACCGTCTTGGTCGCCATCATCCTGATGCTGGCGCTGGCCTTCTTTGCCAGCATGGCGATCAAGAACGCAAGCCGCGAGGCGGCCGATACCAGCGCGGCTGGCGTGGCGGCCGCGCTGGCCAGGCAACTCGAGGGCGATCTACAGGCGCGCCAGGCACTGATCACGCTGGCGCTGGCCGACGGGGAAGCCGCGCAGGCCCTTGCCGCCCGTGATGCCGATCGGCTGGTCGACATTGGCAGTCGCCTGCAACGCCTCCTGCCGGGTGCGTTGCAGGTGCGCCTGTTGGCACGTGATCTGAATGCACCCGATCCCGGCGGAGCGGCGCCGATGGGTTATGCCGGTCTCGACATGTTGAGGCAGACGGTCGAGACCCAACGGCCTTCGACCGCGGAGATCCACCAGATCAAGACCGGGGCACCCTATCTTGCGATGGCACAACCCCTGCTCGCGGACGGGGAGCCCGTCGGTGCCCTTTTCGTCGCATGGGACCTGCAACCGTTGGTCGAACTGGTCAACCGGTCGTCCTCATTCCCGGGCAGGCTGGAACTGGTCCAGGGAGGCGACGACGGCTATGTCGTCGCGCAGGGTCCGGGCGATATCGACCTGGGCTTGGGGGCGAGCACGGTGGAGGTGCCGTCGTCGATCTGGTCGGTGCGTTATGCCGGAAATCCGTCCACAACCGGTGACCTGACGATGGCGCTGGCAGTCATCGGGGGTGGCACCCTGATGTTGTTGCTGACTGCCGTGCTGCAGTGGCGATCACTGGGCCGCGATTTGCGAACCGACATGGGGATCATCGTGACGCTGGGCGAGGCGCTGCTGCGCCGCGAAACTGTCGCGGCGCAGGAGCCGCATGTCGCCACCAGCGCCGACGCGATCGCGCTGCTGGGCCAGTATGTTCGTGACGGGCGCGTCCAGACCGGCAACGGGGTTGCCGCGGAAAAGACGACCCAGCCGGCCGTGCCGCCCGTGGTGCCGTCGGCCCAGGGCACCCACGGCCTGGATGTCGAAGAAATCGACAGCGATCCGGCCGAGATCCTCGGTCGAAGCGGTGCCGGTGCGGCGGCCTCGGGGTCGATCGAGATCCCGGCCTCGCTGTTCCGCGCCTACGATATCCGCGGCATCGTCGACCAGACGTTGACGGTGGATATCGCCGATCGGCTCGGTCGTGCCCTCGGGACCCTGGTGCAGGAACAGGGCGGACGGCGGGTGGCGGTCGCGCGCGATGCGCGCATTTCCAGCCCCGCATTCGCGGAGGCGTTGACGACCGGCCTTACCGCAACCGGCTGTGACGTGCTCGATATCGGCCAGGCGCCGACCCCGCTGCTCTACTTCGCAATCGAGAGTCAACCGGTACAGGCCGGCGTCATGGTGACCGCCAGTCATAATCCGACCGACTACAACGGTTTCAAGATCGTGGTCGGCGACCGGGTGTTGGATGGCGCAGAGCTGCTGCAGCTGCGCGATCGCATGCAACAGGGCGTGTTCAATCACGGCAGTGGTCAGATCGAGCGCATCGACCTGCTCGGTGACTATATCGACGCCGTCAACCGCGAGGTGCAACTCGCGCGTCCGTTGAAGGTCGTTGTGGATGCCGGCAACGGCGTCGCGGGGGAGACGGCCATCGGGGTGCTGGATTCGCTCGGTTGTGAGGTCATCCCGTTGTTCTGCGAGCCGGATGGCAGCTTCCCGAATCACCACCCGGATCCCGGCAATCCGGAGAACATGACTCCGCTGATGCTCGAGGTGCAGGCCCAGGAAGCGGATCTCGGTGTCGCCTTCGACGGGGACGGTGACCGGCTCGGGGTGGTCGACAATGCCGGCAAGCTGATCTGGCCCGATCGGGTGCTGATGCTGCTCGCCGGGGACGTGCTCGGCCGTCATCCCGGGGTCGACATCCTCTATGACGTCAAGTCGTCGCGCCACCTCGCCAGCTTCGTGCTCTCGCACGGCGGTCGACCGATCATGTGGCAATCGGGCCACTCGAGAATGCGCTCGAAAATGCTCGAGACCGGGGCATTGCTGGGCGGTGAGTTCTCCGGCCACCTGTTCATCAAGGAACGCTGGTACGGCTTCGATGACGCGATCTATGCAACGGCGCGCATCCTCGAGATCCTCGCCCTGGAGGCGCGACCGGCCGAGGCCTTGTTCGCCGAGATCCCGGACAGTCCGGCGACGCCGGAATACAGCCTGATGCTCGGAGAGGGCCAGAGCGCCGAGTTGATGCGTGCGCTCGATGCGCACAAGATCTTCGACGATGCGCGGCTGGTCGAACTCGACGGTCTGCGCGTCGAGTTTGCCAATGGTTGGGGCCTGATCCGGCCGTCGAACACCACCCCGTCGCTGACATTTCGTTTCGAGGCCGATGACGAGGGCGGGCTCGAGCAGATCAAGGCACGTTTTCGCGATCTGCTCGGTCGCGTCGCGCCGGATATGAAAGCCCCGTTTTGACCGGTCTTGCCTGACCGGGTTTTTGGAAAGCTGAGCCCATGAGTTTGACTGCCGATGCGGCTGCCAACGTCGCCCATGTACTGTCCGAGGCGCTGCCATACATCCAGCGATTCGGTGGCAAGACCATCGTCATCAAGTACGGCGGCAATGCGATGGTCGACGAGGCCCTTAAGGCGGGTTTCGCGCGTGATGTCGTGCTGATGAAACTGGTGGGTATCAATCCCGTCGTGGTGCACGGAGGCGGGCCGCAGATCGGCGACCTGTTGGCACGGCTGGGCAAGCAGACCGAGTTCGTGCAGGGCATGCGCGTCACCGACGCCGAGACCATGGACGTCGTCGAGATGGTGCTCGGCGGACTGGTCAACAAAGACATCGTCAACCTGATCAATCGCCACGGCGGTGCAGCCGTTGGGCTGACCGGCAAGGACGGTGATCTGATCCGGGCGCGCAAGCTCAATCTGACGCGCAACCTGCCCGAGGCGCAGGCCCCCGAGATCATCGACATCGGTCATGTCGGTCAGGTGGACAGTATCGATGCAAGCGTGGTCGACATGCTGGTGCACGGTAATTTCATCCCGGTCGTTGCTCCGATCGGCGTCGGTGAAGATGGCCATTCATACAACATCAATGCCGACCTGGTCGCCGGCAAGATGGCCGAGGTGCTGGGGGCCGAGAAGCTGATCCTGCTGACCAACACCCAGGGCCTGCTCGATAAAGACGGCCGTCTGCTGACCGGGTTGTCGCTCGATCGGGTCGACGAGCTGATCGCGGATGGCACGGTCAGCGGCGGGATGCTACCCAAGATCGGCTGTGCCGTGGATGCGGTCAAGGCCGGCGTGAATTCAGCGCACATCATCGACGGTCGCGTGGTCCACGCAGTGCTGGTCGAGTTGTTCACGGACCAGGGTGTCGGCACCCTGATTCGGCGTCGCTGAGTCGCCGCCGGTGCCGCGACGATCCCGCAAGCAGGAGATTCTCGAGGCGCTCGCCAAGGAGCTTGAGAATCATCCCGGTGACCGGATCACTACAGCGGCACTGGCACGCGCCGTCGGCGTCTCAGAGGCGGCGCTCTACCGGCACTTTCCCAGCAAGGCCAGGATGTTCGAAGGCCTGATCGGCTTTGCCGAAGAGACCGTGTTTGTGCGAATCAACCAGATCCTCGCCGAAGTGCCGGCAACCGAGTTACGCATCGCCAAGGTGGTGTTCCTGATGCTGGGCTTCGCCGACAAGAACCCCGGCATAACGCGCGTGCTGCTCGGCGATGCCCTGGTCGGCGAGAGAGAGCGTCTGCATGACAGGGTCCAGCAGTTCTTCGAACGGATTGACCTGCAGCTGCGGCAGATCCTGCGCGAATCGGCCCTGCGCCAGGACGCGTCGCTGCGCGTCGGCGCGGAGTCCGGTGCGGCCCTGCTCACCGCCTACATCGAAGGTCGCATGCAGCAGTTCGTGCGTTCGCGCTTTTCACGGCCACTGTTGACGGCCTGGGAGGCCGACTGGACGGTGTTGCGGCACGGCCTGTTTGGCGAAGCGGCAGTGCAGTCAAACCCCGATGAGGTGGCCTGAGGCGCAGGGGCCTCCGGTCAGTCGTCGAGCGCGCTTCGGAACTGCTCGCGTATCGCGGCAACCTCGGGACCGCGGCAGAACTCCTGGCCCTCGCTGAAACGTACGCACTGCAGATCCATGAAGATGCGC
>JASFVZ010000104.1:0-6897 GCA_050049565.1 Chromatiaceae bacterium
GGTAAGTTCGGTGACTCTCAGCCCCCCCGGACGAGACATCGGGAGATACCATGCCGTTCATGCACGAGAGATCGGGCCGGATTATTGCTTAGAGGTCCGCCTCGATGCGTCCGGTCTCCAGCAGCCGCCCCACCCGCTGCAGGTTGGCATCCCAGTCGTAGCGCTGAAGCACGCACGCCCGGGCCGCCTTCTCGGTGCGTCGCGGTGCCTGCAGCAACTCGATCGCTGCCGCCTGCAGCCTTTCTGCGTCGTTGCTGACCATGGGGTCGAAGCCGGGACAAGACTGAATCCCGGTCATCGCATCCGGGGTGGCGATGACCGGCAGCTGCATAGCCATTGCCTCGAGCACCTTGTTTTGGATTCCGCGGGCAATACGCAAGGTCAGTGCCGCCGCATGCGCATGCGCGAGGAAGGGACGCACGTCCGGCACATCGCCGGTGACCCACACACCGGGATGGTCGGCAAGCCGCCGGACCTCCGGCGCCGGGTGACGCCCGACGATGCAGAACAGCACTTCGGGTACGCGTGAGCGGATACCGTCCAACAGCTGGTCGACGAACCAGCTCACGGCATCGACATTCGGCCAGTAGTCCATTGCGCCGGTGAACACCAGCACCCGGGCGCCTGCGGGATAAGGATCATCGAATGACAATGATGGGTCGAAGTAGGCACTGTCGACCCCCTGGATGCGGTAGGTGACCTTGTCCGCGCTCTCCGGTGCCAGCCGGCGAAACAGCTCGGCCTCCTCCCTGGACACGAGAACCGTGCCGTCGAACTCGGCTGCCATCTGCCTTTCGAAGGCCAGTAGCCGATCCGCTTCGCGACGGTACAACCAGCTCATCGGCCAGCGCTTCTGTCCCCCGTAGGCCCGCCACTTCTCCGAATCGACGTCGACCATATCGAACACTGTGATCGAGTCCGGCGGGACCTGGCCGCTGACGTACTGTGCCATGGGGCCACTGAATATGACGATGCGGCGTGGCGCCTCGCTCGCGAGCAGTCCGTCCACCCACTGCTTGAGCTGGCGATGCCTCAGGTAGGGCAGCGACAGGGCCTCGCCGGTCATCAGGCCGCGCAGGCTCGCGACCCGTGCACGCCTCGGGTCGATCACCGGGGCACAGATGTCGCTGCAGTACCGCCGCAAAGCGTCGATGTGCTCGAGGTCCATCGGGTCATCGACGAAGGTGCCCAGCAACACCTCGTAGTGGCGGGAAAGAAAGCGCAACAGGTTGAACGAAGCGATCTTGTCGCCCTTGTTGGGCGGATACGGTAACCGGTGGACCAGGTAGAGCAGCTGCTGTTTCACCGTCGTGGGTCAGTTACTTCCGGCCCAGCAGGCGGGCTGCGAACAACAGCAGTACGGCACCGAGCAGGGCCGTCAGCCATTGACCGAACGGGCCGATCAGGCGAACGCCAACCTGGCCGAGCAGTACCCCGCCGAGCAGGGCGCCGGTAACACCCAGTCCGATGTTGCCCCACAGCCCCAAGCCGCCCCCACGCACCAGGGCCGCGGCAAGCCAGCCGGCGAGACCGCCAAGGATCAGGAATAACACCAGGTACATGATTTGGACTGCTGAATCTGGAGGGGACCGCGATCGATCGGTAGAGTAGCGCCGCAAAATAACAGGATAACACTATGAAATATCGCGATCTGCGCGACTTCATGTCGCAGCTCGAGTCGCGCGGCAAGCTCAGGCGCATCGCCACCGAGATCGATCCGCATCTGGAGATGACCGAGATCTGCGATCGTACGCTGCGCATGGCAGGGCCGGCGTTGCTGTTTGAGAATCCGAAGGGCCACACGATTCCCGTACTGGGAAACCTGTTCGGCACCCCTGAACGGGTCGCGCTGGGCATGGGCGAGGAATCGGTGGAGGCTCTGCGCGGGGTCGGCGAACTGCTGTCACAGCTCAAGGAACCCGAGCCACCGAAGGGCATGAAAGACGCCTGGGAGAAACTGCCGGTGTTCCGCAAGGTCCTCGACATGGCGCCCAAGACCGTAAAAGGGGCCGCCTGCCATGACCGGACCATCGAGGCGGATGCGGTCGACCTGGCCGGCATCCCGGTGCAGACCTGCTGGCCCGGTGATGCCGGGCCCCTGATCACCTGGGGCCTGGTGGTGACCCGCGGGCCGGAGAAAAAGCGGCAGAACCTGGGAATCTATCGCATGCAGGTGATCGCCCGGAACCGGGTGATCATGCGCTGGCTGGCCCACCGCGGCGGCGCGCTCGACTTCCGCGACTGGCAGCAGCGCCATCCGGGCGAGCCCTTCCCGATCGCCGTCGCGCTCGGCGCCGATCCGGCGACGATCCTGGGGGCCGTAACGCCGGTACCGGACACCCTGTCGGAATACGCCTTCGCCGGCCTGCTGCGCGGTGGCCGCACCGAAGTGACCCGATGTATCGGGTCGGGACTGCAGGTGCCGGCGAGCGCGGAGTTCGTGCTGGAGGGCCATATCCATCCCGACGATACGGCGCCCGAGGGGCCCTTCGGCGATCACACCGGCTACTACAACGAGGTCGATAGCTTTCCGGTGTTCACGATCGACCGGATCACTCACCGGCGCGATCCCGTTTATCACAGTACCTATACCGGCCGGCCACCCGATGAGCCGGCGATCCTCGGTGTGGCGCTAAACGAGGTATTCGTGCCGCTGCTCAGGAAGCAGTTTCCCGAGATCAGCGACTTCTATCTGCCACCCGAGGGCTGTTCCTATCGGATGGCGGTCGTCAGCATGAAGAAGCAGTATGCCGGCCATGCCAAGCGGGTGATGTTCGGCGTCTGGTCCTTCCTGCGCCAGTTCATGTACACCAAGTTCGTTATCGTGACCGACGACGATATCGACGTGCGGGACTGGCAGGACGTGATCTGGGCGATGACGACCCGCATGGACCCGGTGCGCGATACCACGCTGGTCGAGAACACACCGATTGACTATCTCGACTTTGCCTCGCCGGTCTCGGGACTCGGCGGCAAGATCGGCTTCGATGCGACCAACAAGTGGCCGGGCGAGACCAACCGCGAGTGGGGTCGACCAATCGTGATGGACCGCGCCGTCACGTCGAGGATCGATGCGATCTGGGACGAGCTGGCGATCGGCTAGCCAGCGGGCCTGCCCTCGACATGGCGCCCGCCCGGTGGCGTAATGGCGCGGTGTCTACCATGAGCGGTTTCTCGATGCCTCTACAAGCGATGTTTCTGGAGCGAGTTTGATGTCACCTTGTGCCGCTGCCACGATCGGCGTCTTCCTGCTGATCACCCCGGCCCTGTCCTGGGCCGAGACCATCCAGCTGCGTCTTTGCACCGGTTCGGGCGATGGGAATTATTTCGCGATCGGCGAGGAGATCAAACGCCAGGTCGCCCGCAACAGTCTCGACGTGCAGGTGATCGAAACCGCGGGTTCGATGGACAACATGCAACGGATGGCGGAGGGCGAATGCGATGCCGGCATCGCCCAGATCGATGCCTACCTGCACTATCAGGCCAGCAATCCGGAATCACGACTCGAAGTCGAATGGCCAAGGCACCTGTATGAGGAGTACCTCCATCTCATCTGTCGCCGCGACACCGGCTCTGCGGGTATCCTGGACCTGGCGGACCTGGCAGGGCCGTTGTCATTGGTGACCGGCGCACCTGGCAGCGGGAGCGCCCTGACCTGGGACTCGATCACGCGTTTGAATCCTCGCTATCTCGTCGTGCAGACCACCCATGCCGACAACGCTGCGGCGCTGGCGTCGGTCGCCGACGGCGCGGCGAGCTGCCTGATGGTGGTCTCCGGCATGAACTCCGGTTTTCTGGGGCTCGTCGACAAGTCCGGTGATCAGCTGCGGCTGCTCACGGTCGACGACCAGGCGATCCTCGAAGCCCAGCACTTCGGCAAACCGATCTATACGTTCCGGCAGATACCGAAAGATACCTACCCCGGGTTGCAGGGGCCTTCGGGCGAACCTGTGCAGACCCTGGCCGTCCGTGCCGTCATGCTGATATCGAGCGGCTGGGCCGGCGAGCAGACCGTTGGCTACGGAACGCTGGTCGACGGCCTCGAGCGTGCCGCCCCGATCATCCGCGGCCGGGTCGCGTCAGAATAAGCGGCTTAGAGCGCGCGCGACGCGCGCGAACGGCTGGCCGGGAATGGGGCGCCGCCTTGGATTCAAGGCGCGACCGATCGACGACAGGGCACGCTGTGGAAATCCAGGCCGCTCGATCAGGCCGATACCCGACGTCCTGGCTCTGCATTGTTGCCTGGTCACCACCACTGCGTATGCCGGCACCACGCGGCGTAGGTTTGCGCCACGGACGACTGCAAAAAGGACCATCGGGAACTGAAGCCCTGTTCGAGCCCCGCCGTGAAGGGGCCGCACACGCCGTGAGCTCGCCCCCGGGCAGCGCCGGATGCCTGCAGATGTGCAGGATCAACGATCGGGACGGCGCCACACACAGGACGCCTGTACGACCGGGTGTCCTGTAACCGTCGCGTTGCCTGCGGAACGGAAAGATCCCTCCCGAAGACCCTTACCTTCGCGACTCGCTGCGTCCTAGACGCCCGCGGGTGATGGCACTTGGCCTTACGGTCAATACCGGAACCGCCGCACCCTGCCTTCGAGCTGATCGGAGAGCGCCATGAGCCGCTTGCTCGCCGCGGTCGTTTCCTCGGCACCCGGGGCCGTCCGCTCGGCGAGCACCGCGACCCTCGCGCGTTCGCTTGCCACCGTGTGCCTATGGTCGCGACCATCAGCGAGACGACCACCGCGATCAACGCGGCGAGGATCTTGGTCTGCATCCACGCGCGAATCACTTTCATGAGGATCTCGAGGCGCAAAGCCGGGCGGTTCGCCACGCCTCAAAGAACAAACGGAAGCGGCAAGCAAAACTCGATCTTCGGCCCGGTTTGGCGCAATGCCGCAGAAGATCGGGGGCAATCGTCTGCGGCGGTTTCAATTAGGCTGGCGATTCGTTCTCCGGAAGACCAGAAAGCCCGATGCAACACGATCTCCTGCAATTCGTCGCGATCACCACCGGCGGTCGCGCGTTCGACATCGATTTCCCGCTGCACCCCGAAACGCGGTCGCCGGCCGCAGTCTCCGAACTGGTGTCCCGGCTGCTCGAGACCATTTCCGAGCACGCCAATGGCCGGGACGACGTGAGCGACGGCGACATCCTGCAGGCACTGGCGATGACGGCCGCGATTCGCGGCCGGATGCTGGATGCCGACCCGCAACAGATCGAGACGTTGACCCGTCTGCTGCTCGACAACGCGTGGGAGGCGGTGCGCCAGGCCCATGCCTACACCGCGGCGCGGGCCTGACATGGGCGAAGCGAGCCGCAACGCACTGGGTGGCCCCCTGCAGGTCTGTGGCCTCGATCCGAAGACCGGCTACTTCCGTGACGGCAGTTGTCGAACGCAGGCCGACGACCAGGGTCGCCACGTGGTCTGCGCCGAGGTCACCGACGAATTCCTGGCCTTCTCGCGGTCACAGGGCAACGACCTGATCACCCCGCAACCGGCATTCGGCTTTCCCGGGTTGAAGGCCGGCGACCGCTGGTGCCTGTGCGCGATGCGCTGGCACGAGGCCCACGAAGCCGGCGTCGCCCCACCGATCTACCTGCAGGCCTCGCACGAGCGGCTGCTGGAGATCGTCGCGCTGGACGTCCTGCTGCCCTACGCGAAGGACTTGCCGCGGCACAGCTGACGACTGTCACCGCTTGTTGCTTGCTGCGCCCGCATGACTGGTCTGTAATGCGGCCCACCACGAACCATCCGGGGAGAACGCGATGCAGACGATCCTCTGCATGAACGCCAAGGGCGGCTGCGGAAAGACCACCATGGCGACCAATCTCGCGACCTGGTACGCCGACATCGGCGATCAGGTCGCCATCGTGGACCTGGATCCACAGCGCTCGAGTCTCGATTGGCTCGAGGCACGCGACGACTACGACGGGATACCGGCGATCAGCGGCATCGACGCGGTGAACGGGGACGCCAGGCCGGAACGCGGCACCGACATCGCCTTTCTCGATGCCCCGGCCGGCACCTACGGGAGCGAACTGACACCGCTGCTGCGGCGGGCGGATACCCTGCTGGTACCGGTGCTGCCTTCTCCGATCGACATGCGCGCAGCCGCCCGATTCATCGAAGACCTGTTGCATTCCGGGCGGGTATCCCGCGGTCAGACCCGCATCGCCCTGATCGCCAACCGGGTCCGCGAGCAGACCCGGATCTATCGTGCGCTCGAGGACTTCCTCGGCCGCTTCGATATCCCACTGCTCACGCACCTGCGCGAGAGCCAGAATTACATCCGCGCCGCCGAGACCGGCCTGGGGATCTTCGAGCTGGCGCCATCACAGGTGGCCGAGGATGTCGTGCAGTGGGATCCGGTGATCGCATGGCTGGATCGCGGCTGACCGGCCTGTCGTCGGTCCTACTGCTGGCTGGCGCGACCTGGGCCGGCCAGGCCGACGTCCTGCACGTCGAGGTGCGGCCGGGGGCGATCGGCGGCACATTCGATTTCACGGTGTCCGTGCGTCACGCCGACACCGGCTGGGATCATTATGCGAACCGCTGGGAGATCATCGGACCGCAGGGCGCGGTCCTGGCTACCAGGACGCTGCTGCACCCACACGTCGAGGAACAGCCTTTCACCCGCAGTCTGCGCAACGTGGAAATCCCCCCGACCACGACATGGGTGCGGGTTCGCGCCAACGATCTGGTGCATGGCGCAGGTGGTCGGACGGTCACGGTCAGCGTCCCGCACCCGTCCGAAGGCGGGCGCTGACCGAGAGCACCGCTCACCCGCTCGAGCTAACCGCCCTCATCGACTAGCCTGCGTCGAGCAGGCCGAGCCGGACCAGCGCATCGGCGACGTCGCGAGGCCCCCTGACCAACACCGATTCCAGACC
>JASFVZ010000105.1:0-6856 GCA_050049565.1 Chromatiaceae bacterium
GGGTGCGAAGGCGATGGAATGCACCAGGGTGTCGAGCCGGCCCCAGGTCTGTTGGATCTGCCCGAAGACAACCTCCAGTTGGCCCGGTATCGATACGTCCAGCGGCATGAAGAGTTCGGCGCCGAGCTCGCGGGCCAGTGGCTCCACGTAGGGTCTGGCCTTGTCGTTGAGATAGGTTATTGCAACTTCGGCACCCTGCTCGCTGAACGCCTTGGCGCAGCCATAGGCAATGGAGTGCTCGTTCGCGATGCCGATGACGAGGGCCTTGTTGCCCGCCAGAACCGGATTGGGTGAACCGGAAGACATCTTGTTACTCCGTCACGCCTGCTCGATCAGGCGTCGGGTGTGGCGCGCGATCATGAGCTCCTCGTTTGTCGGGATGACCCAGGCCGATGTCCGGCTGGTCGCGGAGCTGATGCGTGGCCCATTTGCGGCGTTGGCCTCTTCGTCGAGTTCTACGCCGAGCCAGGCGGCATCGCGGCAGACGCGCGCGCGGATCTCGGCCGCGTGCTCCCCGATACCGGCAGTGAACACAAGGGCGTCCAATCCCCCCAGCGCGGCGGCCAGGGAGCCCAGCTCGCGCCCGATGCGGTAGACGAACAGATCCACCGCGAGCTGCGCGCGCGGGTCATCGCTCTGCAGCAGGGTACGCATGTCGCTGGACAGGCCTGAGACACCAAGCAGGCCGGACTCCTTGTAGATCAGACGCTCGATGGCGCGGACGTCCATGCCGCGCTGGTCCATCAGATAGAGTATGACGCCCGGGTCGAGCGCGCCGCTGCGGGTGCCCATCGGAAGTCCCTCGACGCCGGTGAACCCCATGCTGCTGGCCATGCTCTTGCCGGCCTGCATGGCACAGGCGCTGACGCCGTTGCCGAGATGACAGACGATGGTTTTACCGGAGGCCGCGCGCTGGTCGAACTGCGGCAATACCGAGGCGACATATTCGTAGGACAGGCCGTGAAAGCCATAACGACGCACCCCGGCCTCGGCATATTCGGGCGGCAGGGCGTACAGCTGCGAGATCTCCGGGTTGCTGCGGTGGAACGAGGTGTCGAAACTGGCGACCTGGGGCAGCTCGGGGGCAAGCTCGAGGAGCAGCCGTACCGGGGCCAGGTTGTGCGGCAGGTGCAGCGGGAACAAGGGGATGAAACCTTCCAGATGGTCGAGGACCTGCGCGGTCACACGTACAGGGCCGATGGCATCGGGCCCGCCATGTACTACCCGATGACCCACCGCCAGGGGTCGGTAAGTTGAGAGTTCCGCGCGCAGGTATTCCAACAGGTGCTGGAGCGCCCCGTCGTGCCCGGGGGGTTGCCCGGCATCCCAGCTGTGCTCGGCGACGACCGCGCCGCTACCGTCTTTGGCCAGGAAGCGGGCCAAGGTATACAGGCCCTCGGTCTGTCCCCGCAGCAGCAGTTCCAGATTCCCGTCCTGCATGGCGAATACGGAGAACTTGATACTCGATGAGCCGGCGTTGAGAACGACGATGGCGTCCGACATGCCTTACTCCTGGTGCGGATTCAGCGTGGTCTGGCTGCGCCGCGCCTGGGCGACCAGCGCCATGACCGCCGCGGAGGCGAGGCGGGTGCGTACGCTGTCCGCGCGGCTGGTCAACACGATCGGCACGCGTGCGCCCAGCACGATGCCCGCCGCGTCCGCGCCGGCCATGTACTGGAGCTGTTTGGCCACCATGTTGCCGGCCTCGAGATCCGGCAGCAGCAGAATGTCCGCACGGCCCGCCACTGGGGAAACGATCTTCTTGGTTTTTGCGGCCTCTTCGCTCACTGCGTTGTCGAAGGCCAGCGGGCCGTCCAGGATACCGCCGGTAATCTGACCGCGGTCGGCCATCTTGCACAGCATGGCTGCGTCCACCGTGGCCTGCATGTCCGGGTTGACGGTCTCCACCGCCGCGAGAATCGCCACCCGTGGCGGATCGATCCCGAGGACCGGTGCAAGGTCGATGGCATTCTGCACGATGTGCACCTTGTCCCTGGCCGAAGGCGCAATGTTGATGGCCGCATCGGTTACCAGCAGCAGGCGAGGGTAGGCCGGCACGTCCATCACGAATACATGGCTGACGCGGCGGTCGGTGCGCAGTCCGGTGGCCGAGGCGACCACCGCCCCCATGAGTTCGTCGGTGTGCAGCGAGCCCTTCATCAAGGACTCGACCTCACCGGCCCGGGCCATGGCCACGGCCTGCTGTGCCGCCGCGTGGCTGTGCTCGGCCGCGACGATGCGATAGGGCGAGAGATCGACCCCCTCGGCATCCGCCACGGCGCGGATCCTGTGCTCGGGGCCAACCAATACCGGGTCGATCAGGCCCCGCTTCGCCGCCTCGATGGGACCCAACAACGAGTCACGGTCGCAGGGGTGGACGACGGCGCAGATGACCGGGGTCGCACCCTGGCAGCGCTTGAACAGCTGGCTGAACCCGTCGTTGCGGCGCAGGATGATCTCGGGCGTGGCGAGGTCGGTATAACTGATCCGTTCGGTCGGCGCGGCCACGGTGATGGTGCCGGCCAGCAGTTCATCATCCCCGCGGCTTATGCGGCAGTCGAAAACAATCTGGTGGCCCCGCGGACGCTTCTCCAGCGCAGTCACCGTGCCCGTCAACTCGTCGCCCACGTTCAAGACACCCGAGAACGTCAGATTCTGCGCCAGGATGTTGGTACCTGGCCCGGGCAGGCGCCGGTTGAGCATCCCGGACACCAGGGCTTCCGCACCCACCGCGTCCGAGACCATCTGCTGCGGCGGGGCCTCGCTGTCGATGTGGAAGGGATCGATCTCGCCGGAGACCATGGCGAGCGCCTCCACATCGGCCTCGGTAAGGACGTGGGAAAGCGTCAGGGATGCACCGACTTCGATCTCGTCGTAGGTCTGGTTGGTAAAGGATCTCATATTCGGCTTCGGGTAGGTGGACCGGGGGCCTTGCGCGCCCGTCTCTTGGGTTGGGTCGGTAGGCGTTTGGTGGGTTCCTCGTCGAGCACACTATGGATTCGCGTGAGCATTTCACGCTGGCCGTCGGTGATCCCGGCCGCCTGAATGCGCGGGTCTGCCAGCAGACGCTCGAGCAGGGTAAGCAGGCGCTGACGGTCTGCCGGATCGCGCAGCAGTATCGGTAGCGAGGAGACGGCCTGCTCCGGTTCGTAGCGGCAGATGATCTCCTGCTCCCCGCGGATGCGTCGGGCCTCGTGCCCGCCGATGTCCGGCAACAGCTCCTTGTACTCGTCGAGCAGCTCCGCCCTGAGCTGCAGTCGTTCAAGGGGCAGCGGCTCGCCGTGGCGGCCAAGCAGGTGAGCGGTGCGAGTGACAGCCTCCGTGTAACCACCCTCGGCGATCGATGCCAAGGCATCGCGGACGAACGGCAGCTCGCGCGGGTCGCTCGGGGGCGCCAGACGACGTTCCTTTGCTTCGTGGCTGTCGGCTAGATAGAGCGAGAAGAGGTTGCCATAGGTCTGGAAGAACATGGCCTCGGAGTTTGCGTCGCGGATGTCACGGTAATAGTCCAGCGAGGCGCTTACCAGCTCCGAGACCATGGCCTCGACCTGGCGATATGGCTGCTCCTGGCTGACGGCCTGCCGCTGGGACCTGACCATGTGAGCCGCCGGGCCGAGCCACTGCAGCCAGGGGTTGAGGTCCGAAACGGCCCAGCGCTGGAAGCGCAGCGGGTGGAAATCGCGCCCGAGTTTGGCGCTGAACTCGTTGGACATCGACTGCACCAGGGGACGGGCGAACAGCTCGTAGGCCCGCTGATTGAACTCGCCGATCTCGGCTACCGCCTCGAACGGCTTCTCGTCGGCCCGCTGGAGTCGGTTCAACCTCGCCATGACCTCCTCGAGCTGGCGCTCGACAAACTCTACGGCATAGTCCACCGAGCCGTTCTTGCCGTGGATCTCGTTGATCTTCATGCCATAGAGTCCCGGAGGCAGGGCCTCGACGGACTTGAGTACCGAGACGATCTGGGCGTGCTCCTTCCTGGCGACCTTTCCCGAGACAAAGATCCCGAGGTGGCCGATATCCTCGTGCAGCAGACCGATGATCGTCTGGCCGCGGGATTTGATCTCGTCGGTGGAGCCATAGACGTCGGCCACCCAGTTGAACGCCTGCTGAGGCGGGGTGATGTTGTCGCCCATGGAGGCGAACAGGATGATCGGCGACTCGATGTCACGAAGATCGAAGGCCTTGCCGTTCTGCGCCCGGGTTCCGCCCTTCCACAGATCGTTGCCGACGAACAGGTCATCGACAATCCACTCTATTTCCTCGCGGTTGAGCAGATAGAAGCCACCCCACCAGCGCTCGAAGTCGAGGAAGCGCGGCGGTTCGGTGTCGATGTTGGCAAACAGATGGTAGTACTTCTTCCAGAGCGTGTTTGCGGGATTCAAGTTCTCCATGTTCTCGACCAGATAAGCCCCGTCGAACAGGCCATTGCCAAGGTCGGCAGCCAGCGACGCCATCCAGGTCCCGCCGAGTGCGCCACCGGCGTAACGCATGGGGTTGTCGCCCTCGCCTTCGCTCCAGGCCCCGCCCCAGTAAGACATCGGCGCGCCATTGATGACGATCGGCCCTGTCTCGTCGGGGTTCGACGACGCGAGCATCATGGCGGCCCAGCCACCCTGGCAGTTGCCCACAATCACCGGCTTGGGGCTGTCGGGGTGCAGTTCCCGCACCTTGTGCACGAACTTTTGCTCCGCGTCGCACACGTCGAGCAGGGTCTGCCCGGGCTCGGGTTCCGGGAAGAAAATCACGAAGTAGACGGGATGACCGTCGCGCAGCGCCACGCCAACCTGGGAATCGTCCTTGAACCCGCCGATGCCGGGGCCGTGACCGGCGCGTGGATCGATAACGACGTAAGGCCGGCGCTTCGGGTCCACGGTGACGCCCTGCGGCGGGATGATCCGCACCAGTGCATAGTTCACGGCACGTTCGAAGCGGCGCGCGTCGAGTACCATTTCGTGCTCGAAATGCAGTACCGGCGGCTTCCCGGCCTGCTCGTGTTCGACGAAATTGTTGCCCCTTTGGCGCAGGGTATCCCAGAAAAGCACGCTCCTTTGTGCGAAGTCATTGGAATACTCGAACCACTGATTCCAGACGTCCCAGGGAGCCATCGGCTTGGACATTAGCGCGGTTATATGACCGTCGAACGCCTTTTGGGTCCGTTCTTTGAAGCGTTCCTGCGCCAGACTCGCGCGCTTCGTGTAAAGCCGGCCGACCTTGGTGGTGAGTTCCTGGGAACGAACTGCGTGCTTGGCGATATCTGAATCTGTCATCGGGGGTCCCTGCTGTTCGAAAGGCAATGCGACCTACATTGTTGCAGTGCAGCATTCTTGCCCACCAGGAGTCAACTGTGGAAGTTGCGCTCCGTCAAGATTGCCTCTGATTTGCCGCGACATACGCCTTCCCAGGATCCGCCCGGTTGCAGTGATGCATGAACGGGAATCACTCGAGTGGGCCGAACTTGGACCAAATCACTCGCCGGGCTTCGGTGCGCAATCGTGCAAGAATCTGACTTTCGAGGGATGACCAGGCTTCGGTATTTAAAAACACGATCGAACTCAGTCTGGCCTATTCACCTTCGCCAAGCGCTCCGTCCGCCACCGAGCCGGGGTAGAGCCACTTCAGCGCCGGAATGCGCGTATGAAGGTACTTGCGTCGGCAGGTCGTCGCCGAATCTGAGTTCGAGCACGTCGATCTGCTCCCACAGCAGGTGCTTCAAATCGGGGCCGGTAAGCGATCCATATCGGAAGTCGTCAGATCGATCCTCGAGCGGCGCTTCGGCCGAGTGGTGTGAATTGGCCTTCCGGCAGCTTCCGAAGTACAGCAGTCGTCCGGATGACTGCACCCAACGGTTGGCGACCGGCTGCAATTGGCCGACAAGAGACGAGGCGCTCGACTGAGGTGAAAGCCTGAGCGGAACGCTCGGGCATGTGGCAGAAATCGACACATAAGAGACATTCGCCGACACGGTGACGAGGGTGGGAAATCACGGGTTGGCGGGATTGAGGTTCACGTCGGGAGAAGACCCCAATCGGCCATCCGATATCGATGGTACTGGGAGAAGCCCGGCCCATACGCATACGAGCGCTATACACTCGGCTCCAAGCTTTCTCTCTCCAATGCTACGGCCTGAACCTTCACGATGATCCCGCCCGAACCGGCTTCCGTTGCCCTATCCACCTTTACCCTCATCGCCCTCGCAGAGATCGGCGACAAGAGTCAGCTGGTTTGCATGACCCTTGCAGCACGCCACTGTCACTGGCCGGTATTGCTCGGCGCTACGACGGCATTCGTCATACTCAACGTACTCGCAGTGGCGTTTGGCGCTAGCATTGCAGCCTGGGTGCCGGAAAGGCTAATGACGGGGATTGTGGCAGTAATATTCGCGGCATTCGGTTTTCATGCGCTGCTCAATCAGAATAACGGGGATTCTGAGGAAGTAGTTGAGAAGCGCGGGCACGGTGTTTTCTTCACCACCCTACTGTTGATTCTGGTAGCCGAATTCGGTGACAAGACACAGATCGCCGTAGCGGGTTTGGCGGGCAGCATGGCTTCCATCCCGGTATGGGTAGGCGCGACCGTCGCGTTGGTCATGGTCTCTGCACTCGGCGTCTGGGCCGGGCGCACGGTGCTGCAGCGCCTCCCCCTCCATTGGCTGCACCGCGCAGGCGGAGCGGTTTTTCTGATATTTGCAGCCATGGCAGCTTGGCGCGCACTCGCATTATGAGCAATGCGGTAGAGTCTCGAACACGAAGATGACCGCTCCTTGGCCGGGAGTACGCGTTCCCCGCTACCTCGGGGTAACGAGTCCTGACAGTCGGCGACCGCCCGCCGTTAGGTCGGCTGTTGGCCGCAAAGA
>JASFVZ010000136.1:0-6112 GCA_050049565.1 Chromatiaceae bacterium
GCGCGTTGGGCATCTGCTGGCAGGCCCTGCCGTCCGGCGTGATCGATGCGATCGGGGCGATAACCATCATCTCGATGGTCGCGGCCCTGATCATTCGTCTCAACAACAAGGTGATGCGCTTCCTCAGCACCAGCGGTGACTATGTCGCCTGGTTGGTAACCCTGTTGCCGGTGCTGACGGGTTACCTGGCCTACAACCACCTGTTGCTGCCGTACACGCTGATGCTCGCGCTCCACCTGTTGAGCGTCGAACTGTTGATGATCGTCGCCCCTTTCAGCAAGTTGACCCATATGTTCAGTTTTGCGTCGGCCCGCTGGTACCAGGGGTTCAAGGCCGGCCGTAGAGGAGTTACGTCATGAGTGCGCCCTCGGTTCAGAAAGGCATCGATATCATCCGCAGCGAGATCGATGCGACTGTCGCGAGCTTTTTCAGTTCCTGCGTGCACTGCGGCCTGTGTGCCGAGGCCTGCCTGTTCTATACCGAGACGGGCGACCCCAAGTACACGCCGATCAACAAGGTCGAACCGATGCGCCGCATCTGGGAGCGCGACTACACGCTCTCCGGCAAGGTCAAGTCGCTGTTCGGTCTTGTCGAGCCGGTCACCGAAAAGACCTTCGAGGAATGGGAGACGCTGGTCTATGACGGTTGCTCCCTCTGTGGCCGCTGCTCGGTCGTCTGCCCGGTCGGCAACGACATCTCCGACATGATCCGCAAGCAGCGCGAGGGCTTCGCCGCTGCCGGCTACGCGCCGGAGGGCCTGATCGGCGCGAGCACCCGGGCAATCGAGATCGGCAGCCCGATGGGCGTCAGACTGCCGGCGGTCAAGGCGCAGATCGGTCATCTCGAGAAGGACACCGGCCTGACCGCGCCGCTCGATCAGAAAGGGGCCGAGTACATGGTCCTGCTGTCGTCGATGGAGATCATGAACTTCCCGGAATACATGGAAGCGATCGCGCGCATCATGAAGCAGGCCGGGAAGACCTGGACGATCTCGTCGAAGGCCTACGAGGCCACCAACAGTGGGGTCCAGATCGGTGTCTCCGACATCGCACGGGAACTGGTCAGCCGGGTCGTCGATGCGGCCGAAGAGCTGGGCGTCAAGACGGTGATCAGTCCAGAGTGCGGACACGCCTTCACGGCAATCCGCTGGGACGGTGAAAACCTGATCGGCCGGCCGTACAAGTTCGAGGTCAAACACATCCTCGAAGTCCTCGACGAGTTCGTCAGCCAGGGGCTGATCGAGACCGAGGGCATGGAAGATGCCAAGTTGACCTACCACGACCCCTGCCAGATCGCGCGCAAGGGCGGGGTAGTCAAACAGCCGCGTAATCTGTTGAACAAGATCGCCAGCAATTTCGTCGAGATGAAGGACGCCGGTGAGATGAACTGGTGCTGCAGCGGCGGCGGCGGCGTCAGTGCGAACGAGCGTGCGGACGAGCTCAAGATGACGGCGTTCAAGAAGAAAAAATCGCAGCTCGACGCGCTCGGTGTCGACACCCTGGTGACGGCGTGCGCCAACTGCCGCCTGACCCTCGAGGAGGGCCTCGAGGAATACGAGATGGATATCCCGGTGGTCGGCCTGACCGAGATGCTCGCCGAGCACCTGGTCGAGAACAAGTAGGAGCAAGTCGCATGAGCAGCATCACCAACGACAGTGAGTTTCGTGAGGCCCTTGGCAAGCTCAGCGAAGCTCAGCAGCGGGTGGTCGGCGCCCTGTTCGTCGAGAACGTCATCGGCCTCAACGACGATGACCGCGTTGCACAGGCGCTGGCCGCCGCCCGCGATCCCGAGATCAGCGATGACGTGATGACCATGGTCCGGCACGCGATCAAGGCCGCCAGCCTCGAGGCGCACGCGCGCTGCGGGTCGGACGGCAAGTGGACAGATCAGGCAGGGTACTTCGTGGCCAGGGCGGCCGAGGCCTGCGTCGAGCCACAGGTCCTCTCAAAAGGGAAGGGACCGGCCTGGAAGGCGGCGATGAGCGCGCGCATGGCAACGACCTGTCTGGCCGCCGAGAGCGACGAAGATGCGCATGACAGCGAGAGCCAGGCGCAATACAAAATCCTGACCAGCTACCTGGATTCGTGAGGAAACAACCATGACTGAACGCGTCGTCGTCGATCCGATCACGCGCATCGAGGGTCACCTGCGCATCGAGGCGCAGATGAACGGCAAGGCCATCGAGTCTGCCTATTCGT
Organism: Chromatiaceae bacterium; assembly: GCA_050049565.1. GTDB lineage: Bacteria > Pseudomonadota > Gammaproteobacteria > Chromatiales > Chromatiaceae > Thiosocius. The sequence continues at coordinate 2,199 of JASFVZ010000136.1, forward strand.
CCGGCACCTCGGTCCGCGGCATTGAAATCATCATGCGCGGCCGCGATCCGCGCGACGCCTGGGCCTTCGTCCAGCGTATCTGCGGGGTCTGTACCCTGGTCCATGGCATGGCGTCCATCCGGTCGGTAGAGGACGCCCTGAACTACGAGATACCGCCGAACGCGCAGTTGATCCGCAACCTGATGATCGCGGCGCAGTACGTGCACGACCACGTGATGCACTTCTATCATCTGCATGCGCTGGATTGGGTCGACGTGGTCTCGGCACTCGAGGCCGATCCTGCGGCGACCGCAGAGTTGGCGTCATCGCTGTCGTCCTGGCCGAAGTCCTCGCCGGGGTATTTCGCGGACATGAAGAAGCGCCTGAAGGCCTTCGTCGAGGCCGGGCAACTCGGTATCTTCGCCAAGGCCTATTGGGGGCATCCGGCGTACAAGCTGCCCCCCGAAGCCAACCTGATGGCCGTGTCGCACTATATCGAGGCGCTCGAATGGCAGCGGGACGTGGCCAAGCTGCATGCGATCTTCGGCGGCAAGAACCCGCACCCGATGTTCCTGGTCGGGGGCACACCGAGCCCGATCGATCTCGAATCGGATTCGGCGATCAATGCCAAAAAGCTGGCGACCGTCCAGTCGATCATCGACAAGATGCGGATGTTCGTAGACCAGGTCTACGTGCCGGATACCGTGGCGATCGCCGGCTTCTACAAGGACTGGTTCTACCGCGGCGAGGGGCTGGGTAATTTCATGGTCTATGGCGACTTCCCGTCGGCCGAGGGCGGCATGGGCGACCCGTCGAGCTTCTGGATACCGTCGGGCGTCATCCTCGATCGCAACCTGTCGGAGGTTCAGGACGTCGACCTGCGTGCCGAGTCCGAGGTCCAGGAGTACATCGCTCACAGCTGGTACCAGTACGAGGGCGGCAAGGACACCGGCCTGCACCCCTGGGACGGCGAGACGACGCTCGACTACGAAGGCCGCGGCGGTCCGAAGACGCCGTACAAGCAGCTCAATGTCGACGACGGCTATTCCTGGCTCAAGGCCCCGCGGTGGAAGGGCAAGTCGATGGAGGTCGGGCCGCTGGCGCGGGTCCTGGTCCTGTATGCCAAGGGCGACGATGCGACCCGGGAACTGGTCGATTCGACGCTGGCCGCGCTCGGCGCCGACAAGCGCGCGCTGTTCTCGACGCTCGGCAGAACGGCTGCCCGGACGCTTGAGACCAAGCTGATCGCCGACAAGATGCAGGACTGGATGGACGGCCTGATGGCCAATATCAGGTCCGGCAATACCCGCACCTTCAACGAGATCCTGTGGGAGCCGTCGAGCTGGCCGGCCGAGGCGAAGGGTGTCGGCTACATGGAGGCGCCGCGCGGCGCACTGGCGCACTACATGGTCATCAAGGACAAAAAGATCGCCAACTACCAGGCAGTGGTGCCGTCTACCTGGAACGCCGGGCCGCGTGACCCGCAGAACCAGGCCGGGGCCTACGAGGCGGCCCTGCAGGACAACCACGAGCTGCACGATACACACCAGCCGGTCGAGATTCTGCGCACCATCCACAGCTTTGACCCCTGCCTTGCCTGTGCGGTGCACCTGACCGACGAGAACGGCGAAGAGATGCTGCAGGTGAAGGTCCGCTAGCGGGTTCTTCGAACCGATCCGAACAGCCGCCGCCGTGCCCGTGTACGGCGGCGGTTTTCTTTTTTTCGCAAGCCATTACTATCCAGGCTGCTCAAGCGATCAAGAGATAAGCGTGCAGGACAGTCATATCAGCCTGGCCCACGGCAACGGCGGGCGCCTGATGCGCGAGCTGATCGAGCAGCTGTTCGCGCGCCATCTGGGACGCGGTGACCTGGATACCCATGCCGATGCCGCGCCAATCGCGTTGCCTGCTGGTCGCCACTTGATGACCACCGACGGTTTCACGGTGCAGCCGCTCGAGTTTCCGGGTGGTGACATCGGGACTCTGGCGGTGCACGGGACCTGCAATGATCTCGCGGTCGCCGGCGCGACGCCGCTGTTCCTGACACTCAACGCCTTCATTGAAGAAGGTCTCGAGGTTGCCCAGCTCGACCGGATCGTCGCGTCAATCGCCCGGGCGGCCGATGAGACCGGCGTATCGGTCGTCGCGGGCGATACCAAGGTGCTGCGGCGCGGTGAGGGCGGCGGCATCTACCTGGCGACCACCGGCGTCGGCGTCGCCCCTGACTCGATCAAGCTGTCGATGGGGAACATTCGGGCCGGAGATCGCATCCTGGTCAGCGGGCCGGTCGGCGATCACGGGATCGCGGTGATGCTGGCGCGCGAGGCCTTCGGTATGCGCGGCGACCTGTCGTCCGATGCCGCCAGCGTACTCCCGCTGACGCTGGCCGTGCGCGATCGGACCGGGTTGCGCTTCATGCGTGATCCGACGCGCGGTGGACTGGCAACCGTGATGCACGAGCTGATGCATGTGACCGGGCTGCAGCTGCGGCTGGATGCGACGTCCGTCCCGGTGCGCGATCCCGTTCAGTCCGTTTGCGAGATGCTGGGGTACGACCCCTTGTATCTCGCCTGCGAGGGTCGCGTCGTCGCGATCGCGTCGCCGGACAGCGCAGAAGAGGTGCTTATGGCATGGCGCGCTCTGCCCGAGGGGCGGGACGCCGCGATCGTCGGTGAGGTCGCCGAGGGACGGCAACGCGTGGTCCTGGTCACCGAGCTGGGTGGTGAGCGCATCCTCGAGGAACTCGAGGACGATCCCTTGCCGCGAATCTGCTGATCGGCGACGGTCAGCTCGACATCATGTCTAGCCGAGGTGGAACAGGACAATAGGAAAGGCCCTGAAATATCGGGGTCTGTCCTATTTTTCACAGCTGACGGCTAATCCAGTCGCCTCACGCGCCCCAGTGCTCTGAAAAACCGGCTCAAGACTTCCGGGTCCTTTTGCGGGAGGCCAAATGTGGTGTGCTCGAACGAGAAATCGGGGTTTTGACTCAATAGTTCATCGAGTTCCCAGCGCGCGTCGTCGAGTTCTTCGATCTGAGCCAGGGATGCCGTCAACCATAGCCGGGCGCGTGAGTGTGTCGGATTGCGATCCAGTGCATTCCTGAAACAGGCTATCGCCTCGTCGTAGCGACCAGTTGAAAAATTGATCTCGCCGGCGATTACTTCGAACGATGCAGAAGACTCGGGGTTGAGCCGCAAGGCTTCGTGGAGGGCATCGATCGCAACGTCGGGACGTCCACCGTGATGCAGCGTCCAGGCGAGCAGGGCATAGGCATCGGCATAGTTGGGATCCAGCCGGGTCGCATGGTGTGCGGCCTCGGCAGCCGCAAGATGCCGTCGTTGGAATAGAGCGATCAGACCCTTGACGAAATAGACCTGAGGGACGCTGCGGTCGATTGTCTCGGCCACCGTGACATACCGGGATGCCTCCCGGATGGCGTGCTTGGAGTCGTTCGTCCAACCGTCCATGACTTCCCTCATCCAGGTCAGCGCCGTGCCGGCGTAGGCGCGTGCGAAGTCCGGATCGAGTTCGATGGCCCGCAAGTAGTGCGCCCGCGCCAGATCGTTGTCGTCAGGTGTCATCCGCAGGTAAGCGGCGAGACCGAGCGAGAATTCATCGAAGGCGGCCAGGGTGTTCCTGGTTCCCTGTTGGCTGGTCAACTCAGCGCCGTTTCGGGCGCCGGCAAGCTCTCCCGAAGGCGGTTCGGGCATGGCAATGGATTCGGCGACTGTCTCAGAAGCGGGTTCGGGCACCCCGGATTCGAGCCCGTTCGGTCGCCACAGGATTATGACGACACTAAAAGCCGTCGCCAGCACGCCGGCAAGGTAGATCCACCACCGGGTGTTGAAACGTGACTTACCAGCATCCTGACTGGTTGGGCGTTGAGGCTTGCGCATCAACCGGTAGCCCAGCTTCGGCACTGTCTCTATGTA
>JASFVZ010000106.1:0-6813 GCA_050049565.1 Chromatiaceae bacterium
CCGGACTGCTCGGCCTCAGCCGAGGCCACTTGGCCTGCTTCTCCACTGGTGTCCGGTGCGGGCTCCCCGGTCCCATGCACCCGGTCAGATTCGTCGTCCTCTTGACCGGCCGATTCAGCACTTGCGTCGGTCGTTCTACCTTCACCGACATCGTCCTGCCCGCCACGCTCGGTCATCGGGTCTCCAGACTCGACACCACCCTGATCGGCCGACGCATCCGCCACCTGACCTTGCGACTGCATATCGTCCTGGCCGCTACCCGGTGCGGGCGCGCTCGACGACTGCTCTCCGGTGACCTGCTGATTACCGGCCGAGGCCGGTTCGCCGGATGAGTCGCCGGAATCCGATTCTGATGGCGTCGTCTGCGCGGTCTGATCGCCTTCCTGCTCACCGGCCTGCTCGTCGCCTCGGTCCGCCTGTGGCGTCGCCGTCGCCTGGCCGTCATCGCTACCCTGGTCCGATGGTGACCCTTCAACCGACGCCGAAGACGCGTCAGCATCATCTGATTGTTGTTCGGCCTCGGAGCGTGAAGACGCGGGTTCCGCCTCTGCCTTCGACTGCGGTCGCTCACCGTTGCTTTCAGGTTGATCGCGCTGAGCGAGCAAGCTCTCGACGAGCCGCTTGTTGAACGCGGCATCGTCCATCGATGGATCGAGCGACAGTGCGCGGTCATAGGCCTCGACAGCGGCGCGGTATCGGCCGAGCCTCGCCAGGGCATTGCCCTGGTTGTAGGCGCCCTCGGCACCGTCAGACTGACGGAAGGCGTCCAACGCCAGCTGGTAGCTGCCCTGACGATAGGCCGCTGCACCGCGGACCAGGGGGTCCGTCGCCGCGCTGGCTGCACGCGCGTAGTCGCCGTCGGCCAGCGCCTGGGCCGCTTGCTGATCGGGGCGCACCCAGAGGTCATCCCAAGTCGACGCGAATGCCGGTGGTGTCGGCAGGGAGATCACGGCAGCCGCTGCCCAGGCCATCAGCCAACCCCGGCGAAACGCCAGCGCGGCGAGTGGCAACAGGAACAGTACCAGCAGAGGCCCGCGTCCCAGCCATGCCTGCGCTTGCGATTCGTCCTGCATCGGGTCGATAGAGGCGTCTCTGCCAGCACCCAACAGCTTCCGGATATCGCCCGCATCGGCGGACAGGGTGGCGTAGCGCCCACCGCCGGCCTCGGCGATGGCTGCGAGTGACGCCGTATCGAATCCGCTGCCGTCCCGGCTGCCGGCCTGCCCCGGAACGCCGACGCCGAGCACCGAGACCCGGTGACCGGCATCCAGCAGCTCGGCCGCGACGGGTATTGCCCCATCGTCAGCGCCGTCGGCGATCACAATGACCTCGCCGCGTTCGACACCGGACTGCTGCAACAAGCGGTGCGCCTGCGCCAGGGCCAGGTCGAGCCGGCTGCCTTGCACCGGCATGATCGCCGGTTCCAGGACCCTCAGCAGCGCCCGCAGCGTGTCGGCATCGCGGGTCAGGGGGGTCACGGTGAAGGCATCACCGGCATACACCACCAGGCCGTTCTGGGCCGTCGATCCGCTTTCGATCAGGTCCTCGATCTTCAGGCGGGCCCGCACCAGGCGTGATGGTCTTACGTCGTCGGTGAACATGGAGCGCGACAGCTCGAGCACGATCACGCGTGAGGCACCAACGCCCAGCAGCGGCTGCGGCTTACGCTCCCAGGCCGGGTTTGCCAGGGCCAGGATACCCATCAGCCAGGCCAGCGCCAGCAGGCCGATCACTCGAGCCCGGTACTGGCCAGGATTTGCGTTGAGCAGGTAGGGCTGCAGGCGGGCATCGACGACCCTGGACCAGGCACCCCGATCGGCCGGTCGGTGCCAGAGCAACCACAACACGACCAGTGCCGGCAGCAACAGCAGCAACCAGCCGGGCGCCAGCAGATGGATGGGGTCAGGCACCGAGATCTCCATCAACGTCGCTGCGACCCGGCAGGCGTACCGCCCGGAATGCCATCGCCAGACTGATCAGCAGTGCGCCGGCGAGTGGCCAGGCATACAGCTCTTCGATATTGACCAGTTGCGCCTCTGCAACGATCGAGGGCTCGAGTTCGTCGATGGCGGCATAGACCTGCTGCAGCGCATGCGCGCTATCGGCACGGAAGTAGTTTCCGCCGGTCGTTTGCGCGATCGCCTTGAGCGTTGCCTCGTCGAGGTCGGTGGCGGCCGATGCACGGCTCGAGAAGGGGGAGCGGGTAGGGTTGCCGCCGATGCCGATCGTGTGCACCCGAATGCCGGACCAGTCGGCGAGCTCGGCGGCCTTCTCCGGCGCGATGCTGCCGGCCGTGTTGGCACCATCGGTCAGCAGGATCAGGACCCGGTTGCCCTCCGGCGTTGAGCTGAGCCGTTTCACTGCCAGGCCGATGGCATCACCGATCGCGGTATTCCGGCCCGCGAGGCCCACGACTGCCTCGTCGAGGAAGGTCCGCACGGTCTGGCGATCAAAGGTCAACGGGGCCTGCAGGTAGGCCTGGTCGGCGAACAGGATGAGCCCTATCCGGTCACCATCGCGACGCCTAATGAACTCGCCGGCCAGTGTCTTGACCGTGGTCAGCCGCGTCTGGGCGCTGTCGTCGGACCGGCGATCGCGACTCGCCATCGACGCGGAGATGTCGACCGCGAGCATGAGGCTGCGTCCGCTGATCTGGATCGATACCGGTTCACCCGGCGCCTGCGGTCGTGCCGCAGCCGTTACCAGCAGGCCCCAGGCGAGCACGCCGGCCCAGATGCCCAGCTGGGCGCGCAGCGCCGGGACCTGCCCTATCGACGTCAGCCGAGGCGCCGGGAACGGCACACGCAGCCTGGCCATTCCATCGTCGCCGGCCGGAGGCAGCAGGCGTGCCACCAGCAGAGGCAGCGGCAGAACGAGAAACACCCAGGGCCAGGCGAACTCAATCGACATGCGCATGCCCAGCCTGGGTCGCGGCCCAGGCCCGGACGAGGCGGGCCAGCGCCGGCCAGTCGACCCGGTTTGTCGGCTGGCGGCGGTAGGGTCCATCGGCCAGGACGCGGCCGGGGCCGTCAGTGAAACCGCCGTTGCCGCCTGAGGTATCGAGGAACCTCAGCCATTCAGTGCCGGTCAGTGAAGCGACCTGTGCCCGTGGGAATCTGTGCAACGCGATCTGGCGCAGCAGGCGTGAGAGCCGGATCAGGCGCTGGTGATCGGCCCGGCGATCGTTGGCCAGCGCCAATTCGGCCAATAATTGATCGAGTTGCCGATGGGTCCTGGAGCGTGACCAACGCTGCCAGGCATGCCATGCGAGAAAGGCGAGGGCGGCCAGCAGAAGCAGCCACCAGCCGGATGCCGGCGGCCACCAATCCGGTGGCGGCGGGACATAGATGTCCCGCAGTGCAGCAAGTTCAGGGGCGTCCCCGGTCATCCGGCCGCGGACCGCGCGGCAGCGCCGCTGCCGCGTTTGCCGAAGTGGGCCTGCAGGACGGGCGCGACCCGATCGGTCGTCATTAATCGAATCAACGGTACGCCGATCTGGCTCAGGGCCTTTTGCAGGCGTTCGCGTTGTCGTTCGAAGTACTGCTCGTATTGGCGCCGTGCCCTCGCGGAGCGCAGGTCCAACACCCGCTCGCCGTCGGCATCATGGATCGCATAACGCCCCGGCGGTGGTGCGTCGATCTCGATTGGATCGGCGATCTGCAGCGCAACCACATCATTGTGTCGACGCAGTCGGGCGAGCTGCGCCGCAACCTCCGCATCGAACAACCAGAAGTCGCTGATCACGAATACCAGGCTGCCGGGACGCACGACGCGACCCAGACGTGCCAGTGCGGCGCTCAAGCCCCGCTCGTCGGACCGCGCCTGATCGCCACCGAGCGGCTCGGTCTTCGCCACCAGCAGCTGTATCAGTGCCAGCACGGCGCGATGGCCGGCGCGCGGCTTCAGCTCGTGATTGCCGCGGTTGAACACCAGAGCGCCAACGCGATCGCCATGGGCCACGGCACTCCAGCCCAACAATGTCGCGACCCGTGCCGCGACGATCGACTTTAGGCAGCCGCGGGTCGCAAAGAACAGTCGCGGGGCCAGATCCACGCATACGATGACCGGGCGCTCACGCTCCTCCTGGAAGAGCTTTGTATGAGGCCGGTCGGTACGGGCCGTCACCCGCCAGTCCATGTTGCGGATGTCATCCCCGGCCTGGTAACTACGCGATTCCTGGTAGTCCATGCCGCGCCCGCGAAAACGCGAGCGATGCTGGCCGGCCAGAGGGGTTCTGGCCGCCTGGCTACCGCTCAGCGTCAGATGGCGCGCATCACCCTGAAGCGCGACCAGTTCCTCCACGGTTACGGTTGTCGCCGGGTTGTGCAGGGGTGCGGGCAGCGCAGGGCCTGTGCCAAGCGCTCGGAGAAGCGCTGGCCACCTCACGCGACCGGTACCAGCAGCACCAGCTGACGCACGAACTCGTCGGTATCGAAGCCCTCGGCCTCGGCCTCGAAGGACAACAGGACGCGATGCCGTAAAACGTCGTGAACGACCGCCTGCACGTCCTGCGGCGAGACATAGTCGCGCCCGGCGAGCCAGGCATGTGAACGCGCGCAGCGATCCAGCGCAATCGTGGCGCGCGGGCTGGCGCCGTAGCTGATCAGGCGGGCCAGCCGCTCGTCATAGGCTGCGGGATCCCGCGTCGCCAACACCAGCTGAACGAGATACTCCTCGACCGGCTCCGCCATATAGAGATCGAGGATTTCCTGTTGCGCGGCGAAGATCTGCGCCTGGGTGATCGATGCACTCTGCGTATCAGGGCTCTCGTTGTCAGCTCTGGCCTGGCGGCGCGCCAGCGCCAGGATCCCGTGCTCGGAGGCCGCGTCCGGATAGCCGATGCGTACATGCATCAGGAAGCGGTCGAGCTGTGCCTCCGGTAGAGGATAGGTCCCTTCCTGTTCGATCGGGTTCTGAGTCGCCATTACCATGAATGGGCGCGGCAAGGCGTAGGTCGAGCGTCCGACGGTTATCTGGTGCTCGCCCATCGCCTCCAGCAAGGCCGACTGCACCTTGGCCGGTGCGCGATTGATCTCGTCGGCAAGGATGAAATTGTGAAACAGCGGACCCTGCTGGAAGTGAAAAGCGCCTCGCTCCGGGCTGTAGATATCGGTGCCGGTCAGATCACCTGGTAGCAGGTCGGGCGTGAACTGAACGCGGTGGTAGTCACCCTCGAGCCGTTGCGAGAGTGTTTTGATCGCCGTGGTTTTGGCCAGGCCCGGCGCCCCCTCGACCAGCAGATGTCCGTCGGCCAGCAGGACGATCAGCAGACGATTGATCAACGTGTCCTGACCGATGATTCGTTCGCTCAGCTGACCCTGCAGGGTCGCGAACAACTGCTGGGATTCGCTAGATGGTGAGGTTGCTGATGTCTGGTCAACGGCGGTCATGGGCGATGGTTCATACCCCTTATGGCGACGGCGTCATGGTGACAGCACCGACTCTGGTCTTGGAAGATCACTGACGGCAACCTACCCCGCCAACAGCCCGGAGGCAATTCCACGGCGGTATCTGTCGCGCCGGTCAGCGACCGTTTCTCATCGATTTGCCGGTCGACGCCGACTGCGCCCCTGGCTTGTGTCCGTCCTGCTTTCCTGCTTTTCTTTTGAACGGCGCCGTCACCCAGGGGTGCCTGGCAGATCTAAACTTGCGGGAGAGTGTCGGTTGCGCTGAGGGAAGTGTGCGGCGGACGTGTGCCGCCCACGTCCGCTCCGAGTGCTCGACAACACCTAAAGCAACAAGAGAAAACACGATGCAGGTCAAAGAGATACTTCAAGATAAGGGTCACGACTTCTGGTCTGTAAGCTCGGCTACGACCGGCTATGAAGCGATACGCCTGATGGTGGAGAAGGAAGTCGGTTCGGTCCTGGTCATCGACGACGGCAAGGTCCGGGGGATCGTCACGGAACGTGACTATGCGCGCCGAGTGGCGCTGGACAACAAGATCTCCTCTGACACACTGGTCACTGAGATCATGACCACCCAGGTCCTTTGCGCCCGGCCAGACCAGACGATTGAGGAGGCCATGGCGTTGATGACGGACAAACGGGTTCGCCATCTACCGGTACTGGCTGATGATGAGGTCGTCGGGATCGTGTCGATTGGGGATCTCGTGAAGGCGGTGATCTCGGAACAGGAGTTCCTGATCAAGCAACTCGAGAGTTATATCAGCAGCTGATCAACCAGCACACGCTGGGGTTTCGGTCCGAAATGCGGCGTATCACGCGCTGCTGCCGCAACGGGTAGCGGCCTACTCAAGGGGCTAGCGGTGAGGCGTGTCGACGGCTTTCGACGGACGGGTCCCGGCTGTTTGTGCGGTTCACCGGCGGTCATATCCCGCCGGCCAACATCAGTCGCGATGGCTATAGTTCAAGCGAAGGAAGTCGATAACTGATTCGGTGAGGCTGCAATAGCTACTTTGGTGCGATTCCTCCTGTTACTTGCTGTCACTTTGTTCGCAACCGCTGTCCCGGCCGGCCAACCGGTGGCGGGAGACGAGGTTGCCGGCGAGGCATTCGTTGCGTGGAAGGGCGTTATCGACAAGGTGAGCAAAACGGGCGCGAATGGATATGCGGTCAGGGCCAAGATGGATTTTCAGGGCCGTACCAGCGAAGGAAACCAGATTCGCGGCACCGGGAAGCTGCGATTCACCAGCGAGTCCGGTGAGCAGTTTGCGATCGGCGACCACCTGCGGGGAAGCGATTCGTTCAGGTACTGGGCCACGGTAAAGAGCATGATGGGAGAGGACCTGGCCATGATCCAGGGCACCGGTATGCTTGTTTTTGCCCTGACCGAGAGCGTATTCATGGCCGA
>JASFVZ010000107.1:0-6806 GCA_050049565.1 Chromatiaceae bacterium
AGGACCGCGGCCTGCGGATCGCAAGGCCCTTGCAGACCTTTAAACTCGAAAGGGCGTCGCGCCCGGAACTGCGACGGGTGGTTTGAGGATCTCGCCCGAAGCCAGGCGAAGCGTTGCACGCCCTCTACCCCGCCGGGGCAGAGGGCTGGGGAGCGGATTGCGGAGAGGGGTAGACCGAACACTCGATCGATTCAGCTAGCAGCAATGCCCCGAAGCCACGGGTGTGCCTGGGAGCTGTTCAAATGCAAAGACAGCCTGTACAGGCGTCGCACAACTTCCGGCCGCCCCAGCTTTCCCCGATAATGACGGCCTTCCACGTCCGTCCCGGGATCCGCCGTGAAGTTGAGCATCGACGAGTTTCGCAACTGGAAACACAAGCGCATCACGCTGCTCGGGATGTCGGGCGTCGGCAAGACGCACCTGTCGGCCATGCTGCGTCGGCACCAGTGGTACCACTACTCCGGTGATTACCGGATCGGCACCCGCTATCTCGACGAGAGTATCCTCGACCTGATCAAGGAACAGGCGATGCAGGTGCCGTTCCTGAGCGACTTGCTGCGCAACGACTGGATCTACATCCGCAACAACATCAAGATCTCGGATCTCGGCCCGGTGCTGTCGTACGTCGGCAAGCTTGGCAATCCGGCACTCGGCGGCGTGCCGCTGGTCGATTTCGAACAACGCCAGGCGCAATACCGCGATGGCGAGATTGCGGCGATGCGTGATGTGCCGGCCTTCATCGACAAAGGCCGCCAGATCTACGGCTACGACCACTTCGTCAATGACGTCGGTGGTTCCCTGTGCGAACTGGATGAGCCCGACATCATCGACCTGCTCGACGCGCATACGCTGATTCTCTACATCAAGGTCACCGATGCGGAGGAGGAGGAGACCCTGATCGCACGGGCGCAGAGCGATCCCAAGCCGCTGTATTACCGTCCTGCGTTCCTCGCCGAGCAACTCGCCGTCTACCTCGCTGAGCATCGCCTCGAGTATGCGGCCGAGATGGACCCGGACGGTTTTACCCGCTGGGTGTTTCCACGGCTGTTCCGTTCTCGGGTGCCGCGCTACGAGGCGATTGCACAACGCGGCTATACGGTGACCTCCCGCGAGGTCGGTCAGGTGCGGGACGAGTCGGACTTTCTCGATCTGCTCGAGTCGGCGATCGGGCGGGAGGGCTGAACCGATGCCGATTGTCGCGCATAACGAACTGCCCACCTTCGTACGCCTGCGCGACGAAGGCATGATCGTGCTGCCGCCCGACCGGGCGCTGCACCAGGACATCCGCGAACTGCATGTCGGGCTGCTCAACATGATGCCGGACAAGGCGCTCGCGGCGACCGAACGCCAGTTCTTTCGTCTGGTCGGCGAGAGCAATCCGATCGCGCAGTTCTACATGCATCCTTTCACCCTGCCCGAGTTGGCACGGGGGGGCGACGCGGCGCAGTGGGTGCAGAGTTACTACGACACCTTTGACGAGGTGCGCGAACAGGGGCTCGATGCGCTGATCATCACCGGGGCGAACGTCGTGGGTCCGGAATTGTCGGGCCAGCCGTTCTGGGAACCGCTGATCGCGGTGATCGACTGGGCCTACGACAACGTGACCTCGACGCTGTGCAGCTGCCTCGCAACCCATGCGGTGTTGGAGTTCCGCTACGGTCAGCATCGCAGGCCGCGTCCACAGAAGACATGGGGTGTGTTCAAACATGAGCTGATCGATCGGCGCCACCCGTTGGTCAACGACGTCAACACGCGGTTCGATGTGCCGCACTCGCGTTGGAACGATGTCTCGCGGGCGCAGTTCGACAATGCCGGCCTGCGTGTGCTCGCCGAGGCGGACGTCGGTGTGCATCTCGCCACCAGCGCCGACGGTTTCCGGTTCGTGTTCTTCCAGGGCCATCCCGAGTACGACACCATCTCGCTGCTCAAGGAGTACAAGCGCGAGGTGCAGCGCTTTGCAGCCGGCGAGATATCTCAGTATCCACCGTTTCCGGAAAACTACTTCTCCGCGCGCAACCACGCGATCCTCACGGAGTATCGACAGCGGCTCGAGACGGCGGGCCGGAACGGCTTGGCGATGCCGGCGTTCCCGGACGCGCTGCTGATGCGCGAACTCGACAATGCCTGGCGTGACACCGCGCATGCGGTGGTCGGTAACTGGATGGGCCTGGTCTACCAGACGACGCATCGGGACCGGCGCCGGCAGTACATGGACGGCGTCGACCCGGACGACCCGCTTGGGCTGGTCGGCATTGGCGGCAGTTAGCGGAGCACGTGCCGTCAGGATGTCGATGCGCCGGCAGCAGTACCGGCATGATCGCCTCTGGCTGGAAGTTGACCCCCGCAGCGTGATTGCAGCCGCTAGCGCGCTTTGCGGTACCGAAGGTGATTCGCCATCGGCTACACTGCAAACGCCTGACTGAGGCGGTTACGGACTGCGGCCCCGACACTAATGATCAGACTGATCCACTGTATGAAGCGACGCGAGGATGTCTCGATCGAGGCGTTCCGTAAATTCTGGAACAGCGCCGAATTCAACGAGCTGATCGACCGGGCCATGGGTTACGCCCTGACGATCGAAGTCAAGAAGAACCTCACGCTCGATATCGAACTGAACCAGCTTCTCCGGGAGGAACGCAATGCGAAGCCGGCGTTCGACGGGATACTCGAGGTCGTCTGGCAGTCGGGTAGCGACCTGTCGGTGCTGCTCGACGACCCGGACTTTCAGCGGCTGACCCAGGAGCTGCAGGCGGTTCAGCAGCCGTTCGTGGATTTCATTGAATCGCGCCGTTTCTTCACCGAGTACAACGACGCTTCGAGCTAGATCCCTGAGCGAACAGGCTGTGACGATACGATAGCCGTGCGAGTCATCGCCGTGTTGCTGACCCTGCTCACCGCCGCTGGCTCGGCCGCGCTGTATGCGATCGGCGGCTCCCTGGCCGAGCCCCGCCTCGGGGTCGTCGCCGGCCCGCCGGATGATCTGCCGTTCGAGGCGTTGCGTATTCCCCGCGCCGACGGCGGGCAGGTCGCCGCCTGGTTTGCCGAGGGCAGCGCCAGCCGGGGCGGCGTCCTGCTCGTGCACGGCATCCGGTCGGATCGCCGCGCGATGCTGCCCCGGGCGCGTTTCCTGTTCGAGGCCGGATACTCAGTCCTGCTGATCGACCTGCAGGCGCATGGCGAGACGCCTGGTGAGTGGATCACCTTCGGGTATCGCGAGTCGCGCGATGTCGCGGCGGGCGTCGACTATCTCGCTGCCCGGCTCGGCGGTCGGCCGGTCGGTGTGATCGGGGTGTCGCTCGGTGGTGCCGCTGCTCTGCTCGGCGAGTCGCCGGTCGATGCAGATGCGGTGGTCCTCGAGGGCGTCTACAGCTCGATCCAGCGCGCCGTGCGCAACCGTCTGGGCAGGCGGCTCGGTGGCGTCGGTCGAGCGCTCGCGCCCCTGCTGGTCTGGCAGATCGAGCCGCGACTGAGGGTCAGCCCGCGCGCCCTGGTGCCACTCGCCGCGATTGATGAACTGGATGCGCCGGTGATGATCATCGGTGGCACGGCGGACCGACGGACTCAACCGGACGAGACCAAGGCGATGTATCTGCGCGCGAAAGCGCCGAAGCGCCTCTGGCTGGTGGAAGGTGCCGGGCATCAGGACCTGTACCGCTATGCGCCGGCCACCTATCGGCAGCAGGTGATCGCGTTCCTCGATCGTTTCCTGGTCGGGACCTGACGGTTGGGGCCGGATGGTCCCTGCTTTGCGGTTCGTGCTACGGCAGGATGCCGGGCGGCCTGGCGTACTGCCAGAGCGACTGGTCATATCGTTCCCATCGACCGTCGGGGCGTTCCCTGGCCTCGAAGTTGTAACCCGACTCGGTCCAGTGCACGACGGCGTCGGTGAAGGAATCGAGTACGAAGGTCCCAAGCGCCGTCTCGGCGGTCAGGACACAATGCGCGCTCAACGCGTCCGGGCTGAAGACGAAGGCCAGGCGAAGCGCCGCCGAGGGATAGCCCATAGCGACGAGGCGGACGCGCTTGGCGAGCGCAACATCCTCGCAGTCGCCGAAGCCGGATGTCGGCAGCGCCCAATAGTCCTCGACCGAGTAGATCTCGCTGTCCAGCGTGAAACGCACGGCCCGGTTGATCTCTCTCGATACCTGCTGGAGGTCGTCCAGCAGCCCGTCAGCCTGCTCGATGATCGGGGCACCCTCTAGGGTGCAGGCGGGCGGCTGTCGCCGGCAGAAGTCGTCGTAGGGTGGATAGCGGTCGGTCGTCGCGACCACCGGCAGGTCGATCCGGAGCCTGTGGTCTGCGCGGGGGGCGCCGTCGTCGGCCGGAGACAGGGCGACAGCGCTGAGGCAGAAGACTGCAACCGATCGTCTTGTCCACCGCCTCATAAGTGCTCCCAATGGCTCGCCATAACAAGCCTGAATAGGCCGAGATCGGTACGGCCGATTTCTTTGATCTGCGGCAACAAAGCGATTGCTTCAGCTGTGTGTACCGGCGCCGGGACCACAATTAAAAGTATAGGGACTGTTTGTAATTGGATAGGCAAACGCGAAGGAGGGCGCCATGTTTACAGACCGCAAAACGACATTGAAATTCGCCTTGATCGGCATCGTTGCAGCGTTGGCCCTGCTGTTCGCAACGAGCGTGGCGGCCGAAGAGGAGACCATCGGTTCTGACGAGTATCGCGTCTCTTGTCTTTCCTGCCATGGCGTGGGCGGCCGTGGGGACGGCCCGTTGGCTCAGTATCTGACCGTCAAGCCGACCGACCTGACCACGTTGGCGCAGAACAACGGCGGGCAGTACCCCAACCTGAAAGCCGGGGCCTACCCGTTCCTGCGGGTGTACCAGGTGATCGACGGACGTGCGGACGTCGCACTCCATGGTGACCGTGCCATGCCGGTGTGGGGAAGCCGCTACCTGATGGAACAACCGATGGCAGTGCGGGAGGGTCCGTACGCCGGTGCCTACGAGAAGGTGGTCCGCGGACGTATCCTGGAACTGGTGTACTACATCCAGTCGATCCAGCAATGACCGCCGGATAGGGCTGCCATCGAGGTCGGCAGCCGCGGTGCCTGACGCGGGCCTGTCGTTGTTCAGAAGGGGATAGACGGCCCGCGCCAGTCGAGTTCATCGCGCTGCCTGGCGCGGGCGAGTGCCGCGCAGGCGTCGCCCCAGCCTTCACTCGCACAGGGTCCCGGGCGCCGCCTCAGCCGGTTGAGCAGCCACTTGAATCTTGCGTAGACGACGAAGAACGCCAGCACCAGCTGTTTCTGCAGTCGGTTGATCGGCCGGGTCGAGCAGATGAGCTTGTCGTCATACATACCGCGATCGGTCAGCCCCACCGCGCCATAGGCCCGCACGGTGACGCGGGTCCCGCGCCGCAGGCGTGGTCCGAGCACGACGGCGTCGAGCAGGTCGCCATCGAGGCCGACCAGGGTCGAGATCGACCCATAGTTGAACGGGCAGGGCAGGGGCGACACGAAATCGAGCGTGCCGGTGGAACCGCGCTTGAGAAAACCGCCGCGCGGTATCTCGATGACGACCTCGAGTGATGGATGTTGCCGGGTCATGCCCTTGAGAGTGTAGATACGGCTATCCGGGTCCATCGAGATCGCCGGTGTCGCCCGACCCGCCAGGGCGGCGCGCCGGCCGCCGTCGCGGGCGTGCAGCGCAACCGCCGAATCCCGGTTCCGCGTTGCCCCGTCACCCTTGCCGCCGGCGTTTGTGATGCCGTGCTGGACTGCCGGTCCCTGCTGTTCGACGGGTCGGGCCGGTGTTGACCTGCGTCAAGCGGACCTGATCGCGCGCTTTCCAAAGCGGAACGCCGTGGTTTCGAATCGGGTATCGTTGCCCTGCAGCCCAACACAGGGTCAAGGGTCTGCCTACACCGTGATGGTGCGGCCTGAAAACCGAACAAGAGGGGATATGACATGCCGAAGCACAGCGGGTTACGTTCGGTCGCACTGACGGCTCTCCTGGCATGCGGCGGGGTGTCATGGTCCAGCGAACCCGGCACCGGCCAATGGTTGCTGGAGACCTGCCGAGGCGACTACGGCGGTGACGGCCGCGCGTTCTGCGTTGGCTATGCGATGGGCCTGGCAGACCTGATGCTGGGCCAGCAGCGCATCTGCATGTCATCGGATGTCACCAGCGAGCAGATTCGGATGACCGTCGAGGACTATCTCACGCGGCAGCCTGAACAGCTGCAGCAGCACCCGGTCCTGCTGGTGATTCGGGCGCTCGAGACGCGCTTCCCGTGCGCTGAAAGATAAGTCATTTGCCGGCCGGCTAGCCGCCGGCGTCATTGCGGTCGATCATCGGCACAAAGGCCACGCTGAGCACGGCGTGGCTCGTGACCTGCCCGGCCTCGTCCTTTTCCACGAGCATCAGGTCCTGCGGCCCATGCGGTTCCCCGACCGGGATCGCCATGCTGCCGCCGGGTTTGAGCTGTTCGATCAGCGCCGACGGTAGCGATCTGGCGGCGGCGGTAACGATGATGCCGTCGAATGGGGCCTGGTCCGGCCAGCCCCGATAGCCGTTGCCGACCAGGGTGGTGACATTGTGGTATCCGAGTGCCTCGAGACGTCCTTTTGCGGCGCTGCTCAGTGCGGCCACGCGATCAATGCTGTAGACGTGCTGACAGAGCAACGACAGCACGGCCGTCTGGTAGCCTGAGCCGGTACCGATCTCCAGTACCCGATGCGCCGGCTCGGGCGCGATCAGGTCGGTCATCAGCGCCACGATGTAGGGTTGCGAGATGGTTTGCCCATGGCCGATCGGCAGGGGACCGTCAAAGTAAGCGGCGTGTC
>JASFVZ010000108.1:0-6756 GCA_050049565.1 Chromatiaceae bacterium
GGCCGGCGACACCCTGTTCCTGGTCGGGGCCTACGAACAGCTGAGCGACATCAGCGATCGTCTGTTGCGCGCCCTGCCACCGGTGCTGACGGTTTCCCGCGACGAATGGGACTCACCGATCGTTCCACTGCTCGAGGACGAGATGGTCAAGGACGAACCCGGCCAGGCCGCCGTCTTGGACCGGCTGCTGGATCTGCTGTTGACCGCGGTGCTCAAGGCCTGGTTTGGCAAACGCGATACCCGCAGTCCCGAGTGGTGGCGACATCAGGGCGATCGCATCGTGGAGCGGACGCTGCGCCTGATGCACGACCGACCGGAACAGGCCTGGACCCTCGATGCGCTGGCTTCCGAGACCGGGGCGTCGCGGGCCTCCCTGTCTCGTCGGTTCCAGGAGCTGGTTGGCGAACCGCCGATGACCTTTCTGAAGAACTGGCGCATGGCCCTGGCAGCCGATCTATTGTGCCGGCCGGACGAAACCGTCAGCACAGTCGCAGAGAAGGTAGGCTACGCCACACCCTATGCGTTCAGCGCGGCATTCAAACGGGTCCGGGGCTTGAGCCCGCAAGCGCATCGCAAAAGCGCTCAAAGCTAGCCCGCACGTTGCAAAACAGCCCGCGGACCTACCGTCCAATAGGCTGATCACATGCTGACCGCCGAGCAGATCGCTGACGAGCGTGCCAACCTGCACGCCGACGGCAGCCTGCTGTAAGCCTGTCCACAACCGGACCGACGGGGTGAAACCACCGGTCGCCCCGCACGAGCCCCCGGCAAGCGTCCGGGGGCTCGTTCTTCTCAGCTGGTTGAGGTGTCGAGCATTCCGCCTGTGCAAGCCGGTCAGGGTGTCGCACTGTTCAGGCCGACGAAGCTGCCATTGTTTTCCTCGGCCAGCTTTCGCATCAGTGCCGCAAAGCGCACCGCATGCTGTGGTATCCCGCCCTGTGAATACAGCACCGGGAACCCGATTGCGTGGATTCGCACACGCCGTTGGCCACTGCTATCCGCGCGGTTCAGGCGGCCCACCGTATCGACCACGGTCTGGATCGAACCACGGGCGAAGTCGTCGCCGAACACATAGATGCTGATTCGCTTGTCCTTGGCATAGAAGCGCTGAATGGCAGCCTCGATGCCCTCGACGGGACTCGAGTTCGAAAACGGCTCCCAACCGGCAAGGCGCCTCAGGATCGCCTTGCGGCGCGCCGGGGTGTCCGAGATCCATCTGCCGCGATACTGGGAGAACATGTAGTCCCCCATGTCATTCAGGACCTGGATACCCTTCACCCGGGGGTAGATCTCCAGGACCTCGGCCACCTTGCGCCGGACCAGCTGCCAGGCGTACTGCTGCATCGAGCCCGAGGTATCGATGACGAAGATCACATACTCGCTATCGACCGGTATGCCGCCGATCGTCGCATCGGTACGCGGGCGCCGGTAGGCCTGGCCAAGCAGACGCTGCATCTCCTCGGAGAGATCCTGACGCGCGGTGGCCAATTGGGTCTCGATCACCGTCTGCAATTCGTGCTCGTTGCGCGTGGTCCGGTACTCACCCTCTATCGCCGACAATTCACCCTGCAGCCGCGCGAGACGACGTTGGCTCTGAGACAGCTGTTCCTGCCGCTGGGTCAGGTCGCGATTGATGGTCGTGGTCTCACCGCGCAACTGGTGGAGCTGCTGCTCGAGTTCCTGGACCAGTCCGCTCAGATCGATCGAGAGCCGTTCGATCACCGCCGGCTCGGAGATCTTCACGATCACCAACAACAGGATGATCGCTCCGAAGCCGCATGACACCACGTCGAGAAACGACAGGTTGAAGATGTCGATGCTGCGACGCCGGCGTCTTGGCATGGTCAGGCCACCTCGACTCGCTCACCCGGCAGGCCGACGCGAGGACCACCATCGCAGGGCTGGTGCTTCGCGTGCCGATACCTCATGGCCAGTCCCGCGCGGGCGTGATCAATGCACCTTGGGTGTCGACGGCCAGCCGCCAGAATGCCGCTGCGGCATACGCGTCCCCTTCCATTGGCATCAGGATGGTGTTGACCGGAATACCGCTTGGCAGGGTGCCGGTCGCAGTGACGAAGTGACGCAGACGTTGTTCGCCACTGACCTTGACCGCCGACGGTCGGGAGCTTCCCTGCGTCGGCAGGCCGTCGGTCACCAGCAGGATGTTGTCGGGCCGCGGTGACAGCGACTTGGCGACCGCGAAGGCCTTGTACAGGCTGGTCCCACCCTCCGGTGTCGTTTGCCTGAGACCATTGACCGCACCTTCGACGTCCTGGCGACTGGAGGTCGACAGCCAGCGCCCGTCGCTCGATGGCAGCGCAGCCTTCGCCGTCGTGTTGAAGGTGTAGAGCTGGAACCTGGCATCCGCCGGGAGGTTGCTGACCAGCCAATCAGACGTGCGTAAGGTACGCTTCCATTTCGGTGCACCACGCCGCCGCGCTTCGTTCATGTTGCGCCGACGGATCACGTTCACCACCGTCTCGTCCAGCATGCTGGCGGACGCATCGACCAGCAGCAGGATGCGCTTGCCGCCGACCTTCAGACCGGTGAGATACTGACGGTCACCCTCACCGACGAACTCCCGGACCCGCTCACCCTGATCCTGCTCATCCGGCGCCTCATTACCGAGGCGTCTCTGTTCCGCATCGAGATCCTTCAGATCGGATTGCAGACGATTGATGTTCTCGCGGCGGGCGAGGGTCTCGCGGCTCATACGCGCGATCTCCGATTCGAGTTCGCGGATCCTCTCGAGCACCCGCTCCGACTCACCCTGGCTCTCGACGATCTCCCGGTCCGTCGCCTCCAGGCTGTTGCGTAACTCGACCAGGTCGGCGCGACCGACCAATACCTCGCGTTCCCGTTGAACAACATCGGCGCGCAGGTCAGCGAACACGGCATTCCTCGCCCGCACCGTGTCCGTGTTGAGGATCAGCACCAACAGCACCACGGCGCCGAAGCCGCAGAACATGATGTCGAGAAACGACAGCGAAAAGGGCGAGACCTGGCGTCGCTTCATTCCGTCGGCGCCTGCCAGGCTAACCTTTCAGCCGCCGCACGAACGCGTGGTCGACATAGCGCTCGGTATCCAGCACCAGGCGCTCCTGCATCAGCTGCAACTGGTGAATGATGAACATCAGGATGATGCTGATGACCAGCGCGATGAAGGTCGAGTTGAACGCGACCCCGAGGTTCTCGGTGACGCCGGTGATGTCGCCCTCGACCGCGCGGTGGGCCTGCCCCAGCGCGTTGCCGATACCGCGGACCGTGCCGATGAAGCCGACCGAGGGTATCGCCCAGGCGATGTAGCGGATGATCGACAGCTCGGACTCGAGGCGCTCACCCTCCGATTCGCAGACATCGCGCGCCGCGGTCGAGACATCCTGCACGTTGCGTGTCGCGGCGAAACGTTCTATCGCGGTCAGCAGCGACCGCGGCAACAGAAACTCGTGCTCGCGCACCGGCAGCGAACGCACCCGGTCGGCAAGCTCGCGGGTATCCTCGGCGCCGATCGGCAGGTTGTCGGGCAGCCTAAGCAGGTCACGATCGAGCAGCCGCTGCTGCTTCCAGGTCGCGACCCCCTTGTAGCCGAGAATGGCCAGCGCCCAGAGCATCAGCACCAGGCAGGCCTCCTGTTCGAAATCCTTGATCACGACAAAGAATGATTGCTGCTGCACGTACAGCGGGTCGGCCTGCATGTTCGCCGCCTCCTGCTCGAGGAAGCGCTGCGCCTCCGGCCTGACCACCGTCAGGTAGAAGGCATGGACCAGGATGAACGCCAGCAGCAAGGCCGCCATCTGGTAGATGAACTCGGTGGGATAGGCTCGCTTCATGGACGGCAACTTCAGATATCAACTGGGAAGGGAACCGAGCTGTCGGCCTTGATCTGCTCGCTCGGCGTGAAGGTGCTGGCGGGCCCCTGGGCCGGGCTGCGTGCCGGCGCCGGCGGCACCTGACGCGGTTCGGTCGCTTCAGCGGGTTCGGGTTGTTTGGACTGGACCGCGTCTTCGGCGGCCAGCGTGCC
Source organism: Chromatiaceae bacterium (assembly GCA_050049565.1). Classification (GTDB taxonomy): domain Bacteria; phylum Pseudomonadota; class Gammaproteobacteria; order Chromatiales; family Chromatiaceae; genus Thiosocius. Next base: position 4,022 of record JASFVZ010000108.1, read on the forward strand.
GAAGGCGATCGCCAACAGGGCGATGGCAACCACCCGGGGCAGCAGCTCAGTCATCGGCATAGCGCGCAACCCGGAAGCCCAGGTCCTTGCGCGGGCGCTTGCTGTAGTCCCGGTAGCTCAAGCGGAGCTCGGTGATGTTGGCATGCCGCCAGCTCGAGCCACGCACCACGCGGTGGTCGCCGGACTCGGGGCCGAGCGGGTCCCGCACCGGCGTCTGGGCCGAGGCGGGGTAAGGCGTGTAGGCGTCATTGGTCCATTCTGCCACGTTGCCACCCAGGTCAAAAAAGCCGCTGGGGCTGGCCGGAAAACTGCCGACCGGCGCCGGTCCGCGATAGCCATCGTCATAACCGGCCGGCACCACCTCCGCCAAGGTATCGGCGATCCGCGCATCGGCAAAGTTGCCGACCACGTCGCGCGGTGGGTAGGTGCCGGTCCAGGGATAGCGCGCCGGTTCGCTGCGCCGGTAGACGCGCGCAACGTAGGCCCACTCGGCCTCGGTCGGCAGCCGGTAGCCGCGCGTCACGGGTCGGATCAACCGCATAGCCCCGCCGCGCTCCTCGTAGGCCGGCGGTAGTCCTTCCTGCCGGCTGAGCCAGTTGCAGTAGCGGGCCGCGTCATCCCAGCTGACATCGACCACCGGTTGATCGGCACTATCGAGACCGGCGCCGTCGACCACACCGGCACTGTGCGCAGGGCGGAATTCGCGGAACTGCGCATTGGTCACCTCCCGGACCCCGAGATAGAAGGGGCGTGTCAGTTCGACGCTTCGCGGGCTTTCGTTCGCCCGGCGCCCCGGCTCGCGGCGTGAGGCGCCCATCGTGAAGGTCCCGCCAGGTCGGACCAGCTCGAGGGTGTAACCACCGGCAGTCCTGTGCTGGCCGGACAACACACCGGGGCGGGCGGTCGGCGGCGCCTCGACGGCGGCCTGCCCGAGGCGTTGCAGCGTCACCTCGACCGACTGGCTGGCCGCCGCTTTCGGCGTCACCGTAATGCGCCGGGTCGCATGGCCCGGGCTACGGATCTCGAACAGCTGCGGACGCGTGGCCAGGCGCAGCCGCTGGGTCGCCGGGCCTTTCGGTACGCCATCGATCGAAAGCGTCGCATCGGCCGGTTGTGTGGTCAGGAACACCGTGCCGAGCTCCGGGCTGAGTCTGGCCTCGAGCAGCCGGCGTTCCTCGGGTTCCAAGGTCACGGTCTGCGTCCACCGGGCGAAACCGGCCTTGTACAGGGTGATCTCGTGCGTCTGTTCCGGGGCGAGCGTGACGGTCACCGGGGTCCGGCCATGAAACTCGGCGCCGACGCTGACCGTTGCACCCGCAGGCATCGTCTGCACCGTCAACTCGCCATCGGCAGGCGGCAGGATGAGTCCATCCAGCACCAGATCCTCGCCGGCCCGCACCGGCTGCTGCAGCGTCACTGTCTTGTGGCCGGGCAACGACAGCTGCAGGGTCCGCAGGCCCTGTAAGAGCTCGGTCTCGAGCGGCGTCTCTCCGCGGATCGCGTCGTCGACCCGGACGGTTGCGCCGGCCGGCTCGCTGACCACCCGCACCGCAGCCCAGGCCGGACGCAGGGTGAACGCGAGATCCTGCTGCCGCCCCAGGCCCTCGACCTCCACATCCCGTTCCTCCGGCAGGTAGCGCTCGGCCGCCAGCTGCAGTCGGCGCAGGCCCTGCGGTACCGGGAACAGGCCACCGGCGTCCGGCTCGACCACAGACCCGTCGACCGTCAGCGTGAAGTCGATCGGCGGATCGACCTGGATCGCCAACCGGCCGGGCAGCGGTTCCAGCACGAAACGGAATTCGCCCTGTCCGGCATCGTCGACCACGACCCGCTCGTTCAGTGGGTAGTAGCCCTCGCGTTCGGCATGCAACACATAGTCGCCGGGCAGCGAGAGGTAGCGCCCCCAGAGCGGGATCGGCACCGGGAATCCGCGTAACGCGATCTGTTCGGGTTCAGGCTCGACGGCGATCCGAACCGGGGTCGCGAGCAGCAGGAACAGCGCCGCCAAGAGCAACAGGCCCAGCAGCCCGGCGGCCAGGAAGCGCCAGCGTCCTTTGCGCTGACTGCCGGGTATCTTCTCCCGGACCAGCCGGTTGTCCGGCAGCGGCGCTGGGCGCGAGTCGGCCGGCGGCACGAGGACGACGTCGTCCGGCGATGATCTTCTTGCCACCTCGATGACGACCTGGTCCCCGCGGACCGTCCAGCGCAGCACTGCCTGGTCGATCTCGATCAGGTCGCCCGACTTCAGCCAGGCGGATGCCTGCAGGCGCTCGTGGTTGTGGAAGACCACCGTGTCCCGATCTGCCGGCTGCAGATAGACGTGGCCGTCGGACAACGCGAGATAGGCCGCCTGCCGATCGGCGTCGAAATCCGGCAGTACGATCCGAGCAGCCGTCGCGCCACCGATCGTCAACGGCAGGTCGGAATCCTGCAGGGTGCGCTCGCCGCGCTCGTCACGTATCCGATAGAGGCGGCTCAAATCGTCTCCTCACAGCGGATGGTCACAACCAGCGGCGGGCCATCCGCCGTGACCTCGAACTCCTGACGTACGTCACGATACCCCGCCCGTGATCCCACGGCGACATAGCTGCCGGGCCTGAGTTCGACCTGCTGCTGCAGGAACCGGCCGCGGCGGCCGACGTGATAGATCACGACCTCGGTCTGGCCGTCCGATCTCAGCTCGACCGTGACCGGTGTCCGTGCCTGCTCGACCAGCCGGTGCAGCTGGGCCAGCT
>JASFVZ010000005.1:0-13313 GCA_050049565.1 Chromatiaceae bacterium
GCCATCGATGGGGCCGTGCGGCCGCTCGACGAGCAGCTGTACTTCGACGCGGCCGGCCACCTGCACGGCTTCGACCTGAAGAGCGTCAACGGCCTGATTGCCAACGATCTGGGTCATCGCTTCCTGGGTGGCCAGTTCGACAATGATTTCGAAATCGAGATCGCCAGCAACCGCCTGGAAATGGCCAACCAGCTTCGGCTGACGAGTGTCGATGTCGAGGAATTGCCGGACAAGCAGGGGCCGCCGCTGGGTATCGCGATCGCATTGCTCGAGGACCGCGACGGTAATATCAAACTCGATGTGCCGGTCGAGGGGGATCTCAGCGATCCCGGCTTCCGCGTCCTCGGCGCGCTCGATCCGATCATCATGAAAGCCGTCGCCGGCGCCGCGGCGCTCGCGATCCAGCCACTCGGATCGGTACTTGTGGTTGGCGGCCTGGTGGCCGACCAGGCGATGAAGGTCACCTTCCAGCCGGCCGTCTTTGAGCCGGGCGCCCTGGACCTGAACGGGGATGCGCGCGCGTACCTCGACCAGCTGGCGGAAAAGCTCAAAGAGAGGCCGAAACTGGCGGTTCGTGTCTGCGGTCTGTATGCGGCGCAGGAGCGCGAACGCGATAAAGACGGCAAGTTCACCGATCAACCGGAGCAGCTGCTGGCCCTGGCACAGCAGCGCGCCGATGCGGTCAAGGCGTACATGCGGGAGCAGGGCGTCAACGCCAAGCAATTGCGCCGGTGTCGACCCGCACTCGACCCGACCGAGGCCGGCCTGCCGAGAGTCGATATCCGGTTCTGACGCGGCATGGCCCACCAGCGGCCGTTTAATTCCCGAGTTGGCCCGCTTGGGGCAAGTTTCCCCAAGATCCACCGATAACCAATGGGCGGGACCTATAGCCCTGTGCCACGGCCTTCGGCGCTGATAACAAGGGCAGGTACCGCGCCTCTCGCCATTAATGGAGTGGATCGAACATGCCCGAAATCGACATACCCCGGATTCTCCAGGTCATGGTGAAGAACAAGGCATCGGATGTCTTCCTGTATACCGGAGCCAAGGTCTCGATGAAGACACCCAACGGGTTCGCCCAGCTGGGTGAGCCGCTGGCCCCCGGCGATGCCGAGCGTGCGATCCGCGAGATCCTCAACGACGACCGTGCCAAGCACTACGAAGAGCATGGCGAGGTGGATTTCTCGCTGTCCTATGGCGGCATCGGTCGATTCCGCGGCAATGCCTTCAAGCAGCGCGGCGAGGCATCGCTGGTGCTGCGTCGGCTCGATACGCAGGTACCCACCATCGAGCGCCTTGGATTACCGAAGATCCTCGAGAAGCTGGTGATGCAGCGCAACGGGCTGATCCTGGTGGTCGGCGCGACCGGCTCGGGCAAGTCGACGTCGCTGGCCGCGATGATCGACCACCGCAACAGCAACGCAGGTGGGCACATTCTCACCCTGGAAGATCCGATCGAGTATGTTCATGACCACAAGAAATCGATCGTCGCGCAGCGCGAGGTCGGCACCGATACCGCCTCTTTCATGTCCGGAATGAAGTCGGCATTGCGCGAGGCGCCGGACGTCATCCTGATGGGAGAGGTGCGCGACCTCGAGACCATGGAGTTTGCGCTCAAGTTCTCAAACACCGGCCACTTGACGCTGTCGACGCTGCATGCCAACAACACCATCACAACGATGGAGCGAATCCTCGGGTTCTTTCCGAAGGAGGGCCTCGAGGCACAGGCCAAGCGGATCGCGCAGAACCTGCGCGCGATCGTGTGTCAGCGCCTGGTGCCGGCCGTCGAAGGTGGCAAGGTCGCGGCGATCGAGATCCTGATCAATACCGGCTACATCGCCGATCTGATCTCGAAGATGGAACTCGGCAGCATGAAGGACGCGATCGAGCGTGGGCACAACTATGGAATGCAGTCGTTCGACCAGCACCTGGTGTCTCTGTACCAGGAGGGCCGCATTACCGCCGAGACGGCGATCGATTTCGCCGATTCGTCGAGCAACGTGAAGATCCAGATCAAGACCCAGAACGCCGGCAAGAAGATTCAATCCTCGGACGACTGGGGCACGTCGCTGTCGCTGGAACCGACCGATGCCGATACGAACGACGACGTGGTCGCCGATTTCGGAAAGTTCTGACCGTTGATGCCGCGGGCAGCGCCGGCGGCGTGAGCAAATCCATTGATTTACCGCGGAGCTGGGGATACGGACCTGCCATCGCGTCTGGCATAGTTGTCGAACCATAGCTTCAGGTCGGCGTTTGATGTGCGCGCCGAAATCCATGCCAGCAGCGATCGACAACCAAACCATCGCCTCGTTACGGGCGAAACTCGACCAGCACCCGGTCTATGCGGCGGTCTCGTCGCTGGCCGATCTGCGTTGCTTCATGCAGCATCATGTCTATTCGGTCTGGGATTTCATGTCGCTGATCAAGTACCTGCAGGCTCGGGTCGCTCCGACCAGGGTCCCGTGGGTTCCGGTCGGTGACGCAGCCGTGCGCCGCTTCATCAATGAACTGGCGCTCGAAGAGGAATCAGACGAGACCAACGTGCCCGGCGAGCATGCGAGCCACTTCGAGCTGTATCTGCGGGCCATGGAGGAAATCGGCGCGGACACCCGGCCGATGCGTCGCTTTGTTTCGGTCGTTCAAGACCGGGGGATAGACGCGGCGTTGGCGCTGGACGAGGTGCCTGAACCGGCGCGACGCTTCACCGGCCAGACGTTCGCCTTCATCGGCAGCGAGCGGCCGCACGCGGTGGCGGCTGCGCTGGCGCTTGGTAGAGAGCACATCATTCCCGGGATGTTCCGGGCGATTCTTGCGCGCACCGGGGTCTCCGATGCCGCCGCGCCGACCTTCCACTTCTACCTGAACCGGCACATCCATCTCGATGAGGACTTTCACGCCCCGCTTTCTCTGCGTTTGCTCGACTCGCTGTGCGGCGGAGACCCAAAGCGCACGGAGCAGGCGGTCGCGGCCGCCGACGCGGCAGTCCGTGCCCGCCTCCGCTTCTGGGACGGCGTACTCGAGGCCATAGAAGGTCGCGATGACCGCGGGGAATCGGCGGGTCGCGAAGGGTCGTTGAGCGGAATGGCCGGATCTTGAGCCTTTTACGGCGCATGCGCGGATCGTCCGACCAGCGATCGAGGAGCTGGATGGCCCACCTGGGCCGGATGCTGGCCGTCGCTCTTCCGATGTGCTGCGGGTCGGTGTCGGCGGCCTCGCTGGCCGGTACCGAATGGCAGCCCGAGCGCATGGGTGAGCTCGCGGTGCCGCCCGAATCGTCGGCCTTTATCCAGTTCCGCAGTCATGGGCGCCTGGCCGGGTACAGCGGCTGCAATCGGCTGATGGCGCAGTACAGGATCCAGGACAGTGCGATCTTCATCGGCCCGGTGGCGGCCACACGGATGAGTTGTGCCGGCACTGTCATGGCCCGGGAGGCAGCGCTGGCGACGGCACTGGAACGGGCGCGGACCTTCCGGCGGCAACGCACCGAATTGGTGTTGTTCGACGCGGCCGGTCAGCCGATCCTCGAGCTGCGCCAGACCGACTGGGACTGACCGGTCTCGATCGGCGATTGCCCGGCGACGTCGGCAATCCCAACGCCCACAATCGGCGCACCACATCGAAGCGTGCGCACCAAATAGGCGCGCTGTTCCTCCGGCGTGTCGCCCCCATCGACCGATGTCAGAACAAAAACAACCGCTTAACTAGTTGGCACAGCTAGTGCAGGCAGGACTGACGGCTGCCATCAACCGGGCCCTATGAAGCCTGACTTTGGCCTCCAGGCTGCCTTGCGGGCCCCTGCACGGGATCCGTCGAATAACCGGCAGTTACCCAACCTGATCTGCAAGGGGAGATACCTACACATGAGTTTTGCAACGCATCTTCGCCGACTCTCGCTCGCTGCCACGGCAGCGACCGCGCTCGGCGTCGCCGGTGCCGTCCAGGCTGCCGACACCATCAAGGTCGGTGTCCTGCATTCGTTGTCCGGAACGATGGCGATTTCCGAGACCACGCTCAAAGACACCATGCTGATGCTCATCGAAGAGCAGAACAAGAAGGGCGGGCTGCTCGGCAAGCAACTCGAGGCCGTCGTCGTCGACCCGGCGTCGAACTGGCCGTTGTTCGCCGAGAAGGCGCGCGAGCTGATCGAAAAGGAAAAGGTCGATGCGGTGTTCGGCTGCTGGACCTCGGTGTCGCGTAAGTCGGTCCTGCCGGTGTTCGAGGAACTCGACAGCCTGCTCTTCTACCCGGTGCAGTACGAGGGCGAAGAGTCATCGAAGAACGTCTTCTACACGGGTGCCGCGCCGAACCAGCAGGCGATCCCCGCGGTGGACTACCTGATGGAGCAGGGCGTCGAACGCTGGGTACTTGCCGGTACCGACTATGTCTATCCGCGGACCACCAACAAGATCCTCGAGGCCTACCTGAAGGGCAAGGGCGTGGCCGAGGGCGACATCATGATCAACTACACGCCGTTTGGGCACTCCGACTGGCAGTCGATCGTCGCCGACATCAAGAAATTCGGTTCGGCCGGTAAGAAGACCGCCGTGGTCTCGACCATCAACGGCGATGCCAACGTGCCGTTCTACAAGGAGCTCGGCAACCAGGGCATCTCGGCCGAGGACATCCCGGTCGTCGCCTTCTCGGTGGGCGAAGAGGAACTGTCCGGGATCGACACCGCGCCGCTGGTCGGTCATCTGGCCGCCTGGAACTACTTCATGAGTGTCGAGAGTGACGCGAACGATGCGTTCATCGAGGCGTGGCATGCCTTCATCAAGGATGAGGACCGGGTGACGAACGATCCGATGGAAGCACACTACATCGGCTTCAACATGTGGGTCGAGGCGGTCAAAAAGGCCGGTACCACCGATCCCGCAGCGGTCGGCGAGGCGTTGATCGGCGTCGCGGTACCGAACCTGACCGGTGGCCTGTCGGCGATGATGCCGAACCACCACATCACCAAGCCGGTGCTGATCGGCGAGATCCAGGCGGATGGTCAGTTCCAGGTCGTCTCACAGACGCCGGGTCTGGTGGTCGGTGACGCCTGGTCGGATTTCCTGCCGGGCTCCAAGGACCTGATTGCCGACTGGCGCAAGCCGCTGTCGTGCGGTAACTACAACGTCAAGACGGCGACCTGTTCCGGCCAGAACTACGAATGATCTAGCCATCGACTGAGCGGCAGCGCCGGCGGGATTGCCGGCGCTGCGCCCCCATTCAGGTCGAGTACCGGATTCCCATGCCTAGATTTCTTGCCAGCCTGTTGCTGCTGTGCCTGGCCGTACCCGCCCTCGCCGCCGATATCGAGACCGGCGACCCGGCATTGGACGCGGCCTTCGTCCTGTTGAAAGACCGGTCCTTCGACGTCAAGGCCCAAGGTATCGACGCGCTGGCCGCTTCCGGTCATCCCCGGTCGACCGAACTCCTGCGCGGTTTGCTCGAAGGAGAGCTGCATTACCTGCGTTCGAACAAGCGGCTGGTCTGGATGCGTCAGCGCGACGGCAAGAATGTCGCGGTCGACGTCTTCAGTGATGAGGCTTACGGCGCGTTCAGCAAGCGGGAATTCCGCAAGCTACCGGTCAACAACGCCATGCGCGGCCAGATTCGCGGCCGCCTCGCTGAGCTTGAACTGTCCGACCCGGATCCGGCCGTGCGGCTGGTCGCCGTGCAGAACATGCTCGAGAACCCCGAGCCTGCGCATGCCGCCCTGTTCACCCGCCTGCTCGAGCAGGAGACCGATCCGGCGGTCCGCGGCGTGATGGAACAGGCACTCTCCATGGCCCGACTGAGTGACCCGGATCCCGCGGTGCGGCGCCAGGCCGTCGCGGCCGTCGCCGAACGCCTCGAGCCGGCGGTCCGGACTCAGCTCAGGCGCATTGCCGACAGCGATCCCGTACCGGAGGTGCAGGACGCCGCTGCCGCGGCCCTGGTCGACATCGATAAGCGGGTCGCCCTGTACGGGCACCTCGAAACCCTGTTCTTCGGCCTCAGCGCCGGGTCGGTCCTGGTGCTCGCGGCGATCGGCCTGGCGATCACGTTCGGCGTGATGGGCGTGATCAACATGGCGCATGGCGAGCTGATCATGCTCGGCGCCTACACGACCTATCTGATCCAACAGGCGCTGCCGGAGATGACCGGTCTGTCGATCCTGCTCGCGATACCGGCGGCGTTCATCGTCTCGGGCAGCGTCGGCATCGCGATCGAACGCGGGGTGATCCGTTTCCTCTATGGCCGACCGTTGGAGACCCTGCTGGCGACGTTTGGCGTCAGTCTGATCCTGCAGCAGCTCGTCCGCACAATGATCTCGCCGCAGAACGTGCCGGTCTCGAACCCGGAGTTCCTGAGCGGCTTCTGGCAGATCAACAGCGTGTTGGCGCTGACCTATAACCGGCTGTACATCTTCATCTTCTGCCTGTTGGTGTTCGCCGGTCTCTTTCTCGTGCTCAAGTACACCCGGCTCGGCCTGCAGGTGCGGGCGGTGTCGCAGAACCGCGCGATGGCGCGCGCGATGGGTGTGCGCTCAGCGCGCGTCGACGCACTGACCTTCGGGCTCGGTTCCGGGATTGCCGGCATCGCCGGTGTTGCGTTGTCGCAACTGACCAATGTGGGACCCAACCTTGGCCAGGCCTACATCGTCGACAGCTTCATGGTCGTGGTGTTCGGTGGGGTCGGCAACCTGTGGGGCACCCTGATCGGCGGCCTCGGCCTCGGCATCGCCAACAAGGCGATGGAACCCTGGACCGGCGCGGTGCTCGCGAAGATCCTGGTCCTGGTCTTCATCATACTGTTCATCCAGAAGCGTCCGCGCGGTCTGTTCCCGCAAAAGGGCAGGGCGGCGGAGGGCTGATGCGATGATGATCTTCCGCGTCCTCAAGGGCGACTACGGCGGCATCGTCTTCCTGCTGGTGCTGATCTCGGTGTTGATCGCGGTGCCGATCCTGAACGGTCTGCCGGCCGATCATCCGGCGCATGTCTCGACCTTTACCGTCACGCTGCTCGGCAAGTACCTGACCTATGCTCTGCTTGCAGTGGCGGTCGACCTGGTCTGGGGGTACCTCGGGATCCTGAGCCTCGGGCACGCGGCCTTCTTCGCGCTCGGCGGCTATGCCATGGGTATGTACCTGATGCGCCAGATCGGCGAGCGCGGCGTCTATGGACACCCGGAACTGCCCGACTTCATGGTGTTCCTCAACTGGCAGGAGCTGCCCTGGTTCTGGTTCGGCTTCGACCAGTTCTGGTTCGCTGCCCTGATGGTGCTACTGGTGCCCGGACTGCTCGCCTTCGTGTTCGGCTGGCTGGCGTTCCGCTCGAGGGTGACCGGGGTATATCTCTCGATCATCACCCAGGCCCTGACCTATGCCCTGATGCTCGCCTTCTTCCGCAACGAGATGGGTTTCGGTGGCAACAACGGCCTGACCGACTTCAAGGATATCCTGGGCTTCAGCCTGCAGGCGGATAGCACCCGCATCGGCCTGTTCATAGCGTCGGGTATCGCACTGGCGCTCGGGTACCTGTCCTGCCGGGCATTGATCAAGTCGAAGCTCGGTCGCGTCGCCATTGCGATCCGTGACAAGGAGGACCGCGCGCGCTTCATCGGCTACAAGGTCGAGCATGTGAAGCTCGCGGTCTTCACCTTCTCTGCCATGCTCGCCGGCCTGGCCGGTGCGCTCTATGTGCCGCAGGTCGGCATCATCAATCCCGGAGAATTCGCGCCGCTGAATTCCATCGAGGTCGTGATCTGGGTCGCGGTGGGCGGCCGCGCGACCCTGTACGGCGCGGTGCTCGGTGCGATCGGCGTCAACTATGCAAAGACCTGGTTCACCGGCGCGTTCCCCGAAGTGTGGCTGTTCGCGCTCGGCGGTCTGTTCGTGCTCGTGACACTCCTGCTGCCGCGCGGCATCGCCGGACTCTGGCGCCGCCGGGAAGGTGGCGGCTGATGGGCATGCAGCAGCTGTTCCGCCGCGACCGGGTGTTCGACTTCCTGGTGCCGAAGGTGGTCGAGGGGCTCGATCTGTCGCATGGCACCGTGCTCTACATGGAAGACGTCTCGGTCTCGTTCGACGGCTTCAAGGCGATCAACAACCTCAATTTCTACGTCAACGCCGGAGAGCTGCGCTGCCTGATCGGGCCGAACGGCGCCGGCAAGACGACGATGATGGACATCGTGACCGGGAAGACGCGGCCCGATACCGGTACATGCTGGTTCGGGGCCAGCATGAATCTCCTGCAGATGAGCGAACCCGAGATCGCCGAGGCGGGTATCGGGAGGAAGTTCCAGAAGCCGACGGTATTCGAGTACCACACGGTGTTCGAGAATCTCGAGCTGGCGATGGCCGGGCCCAAGGGTGTCTGGCGGACGCTGCGGGCAAAGCTCAGTGTCAAAGAACGCGAACGCATCGACGAGGTGCTCGCGTTGATCGGTCTGTCCGACGAACAGGGTCAGCTGGCCGGCGCGCTGTCACACGGCCAGAAGCAGTGGCTCGAGATCGGCATGCTGCTGATGCAGAACCCGCTGCTGTTGTTGGTCGATGAGCCTGCCGCAGGCATGACCCACCAGGAGATGGACCGCACGGTCGAGTTGCTGACCTCGCTGGCCGGTGAGCATTCGGTGGTCGTTGTCGAACACGACATGGATTTCGTCCGGGCGCTCGACTCGCGCGTCACGGTCCTGCACCAGGGTACCGTGCTGGCCGAGGGCAGTATGGACCAGGTCCAGAAAGACCCGAAGGTCGTCGAGGTGTACCTTGGCGAATAAGCAACAGCCGGGCAGGCGGATCGGATGCTGAAGATCGAAGGGCTCAATCAGTACTACGGCCAGTCGCATACGCTATGGGATCTGGATCTTGACGTCCCCGAAGGCGAGTGCACCGTCCTGATGGGACGCAACGGCGTCGGCAAGACCACCCTCCTGCAGTGCATCATGGGGCTGCTGCCGGTGAAGTCCGGCGTGATCCAGTACGGCGGCAAGAACCTGGTGAAGCTGAACGCCGAGCGCCGCGCCGGGCTGGGCATCGGGTATGTGCCCCAGGGGCGCCAGATCTTCCCGCTGATGAGCGTCGAAGAGAATCTCCAGATCGGTCTGCCGGCCCGTCGCGATGGCCTGCGCAGCGTCCCGGACTTCATCTACGAGCTATTCCCGGTGTTGAAGGAAATGCTGGGTCGACGCGGCGGCGACCTCTCAGGCGGCCAGCAACAGCAGCTCGCCATCGGCCGTGCCCTGGTGACCGACCCGAAATTGCTGATCCTCGACGAGCCCACCGAGGGCATCCAGCCGAACATCGTCGCCGAGATTGGCAGCATCGTGCGCAAGCTGAATCGCGAGATGGGCCTGACCGTCCTGCTCGTGGAGCAGAAGCTGCCGTTCGCTCGCAAGGTCGCTGACCGTTTCTGCCTGCTGGATCGCGGTCGGGCAGTCGCGCGCGGTAGCATGCCGGAACTCAACGACGAGCTGATTCAGCAGTACCTGACGGTCTGAGTGCACCACCGTGGATCCTGCAATGCCCAACGAACAACCAGGCCGGGAAGCGTTGCCGACCAACGTCGGGTGGTGCGACGGCTTTGACACTGACGTATCCAGGCCGCCCCTGAAAGCACCGCTGCAGCGATTCGCTGTCCGGTGGCGTCGTTCTCCTTTGGCACCTTGGCCTGGGCTGGGCTTGCTCGCTGACGCGCACCGGGAATCACGCCCTACGCAGCGTATCGCGTGACGTCGGCGGCCTTGAACACCGATCGCGGCTGGCTGGCTGAACTCAGGCTCGGCTTCCGCCGGCGTACTGATCGCACGGTGCTCGTCGAGCGCAAGCGCACCGGCCCCCTGGCCGTGCAGCGCCCGTTCTACCCCGAGGGCCCGGTCTGTCATGTCTATCTGTTGCATCCTCCGGGCGGGGTGGTTGGCGGCGATCGTCTCGAGATCGACGTCGATGCCGCGGCGCAATCCCAGGTGCTGGTAACGACCCCGGGTGCCACCAAGTTCTATCGCAGTGCCAGTGCCGTTGCTTCACAACAGGTGCGACTGCGGGTCGGCGCCGGTGCCAGCCTCGAGTGGTTTCCGCAGGAGAACATCCTGTTTTCCGGCGCCGACGTAAGCCTGCGGACAGAGGTCGAGCTGGCGAGCGATGCCCGCCTGGCCCTCTGGGAGATCCATTGTCTGGGGCGCCCCGTGATCGACGAGTCCTTCGAGCGCGGTCGACTCGACAGCCGGCTGACGATCAGGCGTGACGGCCGACCTCTGCTGATGGAGCGCCTGCGCATCGCCGGCCTGGAGGGTATGCGGCGTTCCCAGCTCGCCGGACACCCGGTCACCGCGACCCTGCTGTTGAACGGCGCAGGCGACGCCGACCGCGATGCCGCCAGGGCGCTGTTACCCTGGCAGGCGGATGGCTACACTGGTGTCACCCGTATCGACGACATGCTGCTGGTGCGATACCTGGGCCGCTCCACCGAGCAGGCAAGGGATTTGTTCGCGGCAGTCTGGGCCAGGCTGCGTCCATCCCTACTCGGCGTCGCCGCGACGATGCCGCGTATCTGGTCGACTTGACCGGGCACCCGCCAAACGACCTGACCGAGGGCTAGACAACATGGAGTTAACCCCGCGAGAGAAAGACAAGCTGTTGCTGTTTACCGCAGCGCTGCTGGCCGAGCGCCGCAGGGAGCGCGGGTTGAAGCTGAACTATCCGGAGGCAGTGGCCTACATCAGCGCGGCGATCGTCGAGGGCGCGCGTGACGGGCGCACGGTGGCGGAGTTGATGGACCACGGGCGGACATTGCTGACCCGCGACGACGTCATGGAAGGTGTCGCCGAGATGGTGCCCGAGGTCCAGGTCGAGGCGACCTTCCCTGACGGCACCAAGCTCGTGACCGTCCATGACCCGATCGTTTGAACGGAGACTCCCAGATGATTCCAGGTGAGGTGATACCCGCGGATGGCGAGATTGAACTCAATGCCGGCCGCGAAACCGTGACGCTCAGCGTGGCCAACACCGGCGACCGTCCGATCCAGGTCGGGTCGCACTACCACTTTTTCGAGACCAATGCCGCGCTCGACTTCGAGCGCGACAAGGCGCGCGGGTTCAGATTGAACATCCCGGCCGGCACGGCGGTGCGCTTTGAGCCCGGCCAGTCGCGCGAGGTCGAGCTGGTGGCCTACGCCGGTGACCGCCATGTTTACGGGTTTCGGGGGCGCATCATGGGCGCGCTCGATAAGGCATAGGAGACGCCAGCGATGACAAAGATCAGCCGTCAGGCGTATGCCGAGATGTTTGGCCCGACCGTCGGCGACCGGGTGCGGCTTGCCGATACCGAACTGTTCGTCGAGGTCGAAGACGACATGACCGTCTATGGCGACGAGGTCAAGTTCGGCGGGGGCAAGGTCATCCGTGACGGCATGGGGCAAAGCCAGCACCCGGCGTCCGAGGTCGCCGACGTCGTCATCACCAATGCCCTGATCGTCGATCACTGGGGCATCGTCAAGGCCGACATCGGGATCAAGAACGGCCGGATCGTCGGTATCGGCAAGGCCGGCAACCCGGATGTCCAGCCGGCGGTGGATATCATCATCGGACCCGGCACCGAGGCCATCGCCGGCGAAGGCCAGATCCTGACCGCCGGCGGCATCGACTCGCATATCCACTTCATCTGCCCGCAGCAGGTCGACGATGCGCTGATGTCCGGGGTCACCACGATGCTCGGGGGTGGTACCGGCCCGGCGACCGGGACCAACGCGACCACCTGCACGCCCGGGCCCTGGAATATCCACCGGATGCTCCAGGCGGCCGATGCCCTGCCGATCAATCTGGGCTTCCTCGGCAAGGGCAACGCATCGCGGCCCGGTCCGCTGTCCGAGCAGGTCGCGGCCGGCGCCATCGGACTCAAGCTGCACGAGGACTGGGGTACGACCCCCGCGGCGATCGACAACTGTCTTACGGTCGCCGAGAACTTTGACGTTCAGGTTGCGATCCATACGGATACCCTCAACGAGTCCGGCTTCGTCGAAGACACCCTGGATGCGATCGGCGGTCGCACCATCCACACCTATCACACCGAGGGTGCCGGCGGTGGGCACGCGCCCGATATCATCAAGGCCGCCGGCCAGCCGAATATCCTGCCGTCGTCGACCAACCCCACCCGGCCCTACACGGTGAACACGGTCGACGAGCATCTCGACATGCTGATGGTCTGTCATCACCTGTCGCCGGGCATTGCCGAAGACGTCGCCTTCGCCGAGTCGCGCATCCGCCGCGAGACCATCGCCGCCGAAGACATCCTGCACGATCTCGGCGCCTTCTCGATGATCGCCTCCGATTCGCAGGCCATGGGCCGGGTCGGTGAGGTGATCACCCGGACCTGGCAGACGGCGCACAAGATGAAGGTGCAGCGTGGTTCGCTCGAGAATGATCCGGCGCGGCACGACAACTACCGGATCAAGCGCTACATCGCCAAGTACACCATCAACCCGGCGATAACCCATGGCATATCGCACGAGGTCGGTACGGTCGCGGTCGGCCGCCTGGCCGATCTGGTGTTGTGGAAACCGGCCTTCTTCGGCGCCAAGCCGAGCCTGGTGTTGAAGGCCGGCATGATCGTCGCGGCGCCGATGGGCGACCCGAATGCCTCGATCCCCACGCCGCAGCCGGTCCACTACCGCCCGATGTTCGGGGCGCTGGGCGGCGCACGCCACGCGACCCGGATGACCTTCATCTCGAAGACGGCCCACGAGGGCGATGTCCACCGCTACCTCGGGCTGGAATCTCTGATCGGTACGGCACGCGACTGTCGTGGGGTGAAGAAGTCGGACATGCTGCTGAACGACTGGCAGCCGACCATCGAGGTCGACCCGCAGACCTACGAGGTCCGCGCCGACGGTGAACTCCTGACCTGCGAGCCGGCCAGCGAACTGCCGCTGGCGCAACGCTATTTCCTGTTCTGACGGTTCTTCTATGCTCGAGCTCAAGCGACGCGTCGAGAACGGTCAACCGACAGCGACGCTGACCCTGCCGCTCGAAAAGCGGCTGCGCAGTCGCCAGCGCGCCACCCTGGACGACGGTGGTGATGCCGGGATCTTTCTGCCGCGCGGTCAGACGCTGCGCCACGGCGATCTGCTCGCCTCCGATGACGGCACTGTGGTGCGGATTTGTGCCGCGCCCGAGGTGTTGTCGGAGGTTCGGGTCGATGACCCTTTGTTACTGGCACGCGCCTGCTACCACCTGGGCAACCGCCATGTCGCGCTGCAGATCGGGGCCGGCCGTCTCTGCTATCTGCACGACCACGTGCTCGATGAGCTGTTGCAGGGCCTGGGGTTGCAGCCGACCTGCATCGAG